>DATIPV010000149.1:0-2736 GCA_035471525.1 Robiginitalea sp. | reverse complement strand
CTCTTACCCGTTATTTTGCCCGTAATGATGGGGACCCGTGCGGAATGATTAATGGAAAGCGGCATGCTCCTGCCTTCATCGTCCAGATAAAAGGAGCGATTTCCCGTCACCCGTCCGATCGGATGCCGCTGCGTTATTTTTGCGTAAAGTTTTCCGTTGACAGTAAGATATACCTGGGCATTTTTCACCATATCATGGGCCTGGATGACCGATTCTACTGTATTCAAAACTATCTGTTCTTTACCGACGTTCTCGAGGCGTCCTATTTTTTGTATCAACAATTTATTAACTGCATCCTCCGTCAGATAGAGGTTGTCTTCCCCTTCGAAAGAGATCTGGATACCCTGGATTTTCCGCTTTTGGCTCCGGGCATCAGAAAAGGCGTAGAGGCCTGTTACACAGACCGCCAGCCCCAGCAGTTTAATCGCATTCCAATTCACTCGCATGGCTCAAGGCATTTTTGATAGGGTCCACTTCCAGGCCGATGTCCCCCGCCCCGATGGTGAGGAGGATTTCGGGCCGGACCCGGGTGATTTCAGGTATTAGTTCTTCTTTGGAGAGCAGCCGCTTGTGGGGGTTGTCGATCTGCTCCAGCAGCCAGGCCGAGCTTATTCCCTCGATAGGGCGCTCCCGGGCCGGGTAAATGTCCAGCAACCACACCCGGTCGAAGCGCGAGAGGCTGCGGGCGAACTGCGGGCCGAAATCGCGCGTCCGGGAGAAAAGGTGCGGCTGGAACACAGCCAGTATTTCTTTTCCGGGGTGCATTTCGCGAATGGCGTCGCAGACCGCATCGATCTCGGCGGGGTGGTGCGCGTAGTCGTCTATGAAAATTTGCTGCTCCGTGCGCAGCATATAAGAGAAGCGCCTTTCGACCCCCTTAAAGGTCGCCAGGGCCTTTACAAGGCGGTCAGGCTGTGCCGCAACCTGGACCGCCATCGTAAAAGCAGCTAATCCATTCAGTAAATTATGCCGTCCCGGTTTGTGGAAGCGAACGGAACGGTAGGTGTGCTGTGGGGTGCAGATATCGAAGCAATAGCCCCCGTCTTCGATCCGCAGGTTCCGGATCGCATAGTGGGAATCGTCCTCGATTCCATAGGTGAGGCCCTTCAGCGACAAGCCGTTGCGCACCACCAGGGTGCCTCCGGGCCGAACCCGCTGCGCAAATTCGGAAAAGGAGTCGCACAAGGCCTCCGCACTGCCGTAAATATCCAGATGATCGGCATCCATCGAGGTCACACAGGCCACCTCCGGCTGAAGCCACAGGAAGGAGCGGTCGAACTCGTCGGCCTCCACCACGGAATATTCGGTGCCTTCCATTATAAAATTGCTCCCAAAGTCTTCGGAAACCCCTCCCAGGAAAGCCATAACTTCCAGGCCGGCTTCTTTCAGCAAATGGGCCAGGATGCAGGAGGTGGTGGTTTTTCCATGAGTGCCGGCCACGGCCAGGCAACGGGTGGCCGCGCTGATCATCCCCAGTACTTCGGCCCGCTTCTTAACTGCAAATCCGCCCTGACGGAAGAAGGCCATTTCGCTGTGGTCGGCAGGGACGGCCGGGGTGTAGATCACCAGGGTGCCGTCTGCCTGCCGGAAGGGTTCCGGCACGGCCTCCACGGCGTCGGTAAAGTGGAGCAGGGCCCCTTCCCGCGCCAGCTGCCCGGTAAGGGGGGTAGGTGTTTTATCGTAGCCGGCCACAGGCCGTCCGCTGCGGATAAAGTACCGGGCCAGGGCCGACATGCCAATGCCCCCGGCCCCTATGAAATATACCCGTGCTACCTGTTCCAGCTGCATATCAGTTCTTCAGTATTTTTTCAATTTCGTCCACGATCTGCCGGGTCGCATCGGGCCTGGCCTGGGCCCGGAGGTTGGCGCCCATCTGCCCCATGCGCCCAGTTTCGGTCAGCAATGCCGTCATCAGGGGCTCGAAGCCCGATTCGAGCTCCGCCTCGGTCAGCATCAGGGCCGCCTCTTTTTCTACCATGGCCCGGGCGTTCCGGGTCTGGTGGTCTTCAGCCACATTGGGAGACGGTATAAAAAGTACCGGCTTGCCGATCAGGCAGAGTTCCGAGACCGACCCGGCCCCGGCCCGTGAGATAATCAGGTCGGCTGCCGCATAGGCCTGCTCCATCTCGGCAATAAAAGGCCGTACCCGCACCCGCTCAGAATCGAATGGGCGGCAGGTCTCGTAATAGCCCCTGCCGCACTGCCAAAGTACCTGCAGGCCAAGGCCCAGCAGAAAATCGGCTTCGGCCGCGATAAGCTCGTTGATCCGGCGGGCTCCCTGGCTGCCCCCCAGTACCAGAAGGGTCTTGCGCCCCGGCTCCAGGCCGAAATGCGCCAGGGCTTCGCCTTGCCGGGGCAGGGCCCCCGAAAGGCCTTGCCGCACGGGGTTTCCTGAAAGTACCAGGGTATCTCCGGGAAAGAATCGCTCCATTCCCTCGTAAGCCACAAAAATGCGGCGGGCCTTTTTGGCCAGGAGTTTATTGGTGATGCCGGCAAAGGAATTCTGTTCCTGAATTACGCAGGGGATGCCGCGGGAAGCCGCCACCTGCAGCACGGGGCCACTGGCAAAACCGCCCGTGCCCACCACCAGGTGGGGCCGGAATTCCCGTACGATCTTTCGCGCCTTCATCAGACTGTGTATTACTTTCAGCGGGAAGAGGAGGTTCTTCCAACTCAGTTTCCGTACCAGGCCGCTGATCCAGAGCCCCCGGATCTCGTAGCCCGCCTGAGGTACTT
>DATIPV010000148.1:0-6552 GCA_035471525.1 Robiginitalea sp. | reverse complement strand
GAATGGCTTCGGGCCCCGGGCCGATAAAGATCAGACCGGCCTCCGCAACGCGTTGGGCGAAGGCGGCATTCTCGCTCAAAAAGCCATATCCGGGATGAATGGCATCGGCCCCCAGGGAAAGGGCCTCCTGAACAATCCGGTCCCCTCTCAGGTAGGATTGGCTGGAAGGCGCCTCCCCGATGCAGACGGCCTGGTCGGCATAGCGCACGTGGGGGGCATCCCGGTCTGCCTCCGAGTACACCGCAACGGTAGCGATCCCCATTTTGCGGGCCGTCCGCATAACACGCAGCGCAATTTCCCCTCGGTTGGCTACCAGTATCTTTTGCATTACTCGATCGGGTTTAGTTCTCAAATTCCAACAACAGGCTCTTCTTTTCCACAGCGGCCCCCTGCTGTACGGATACCTGCCGGATCACCCCTTCCCTGGGCGAGAGAATGACGTTTTCCATCTTCATGGCTTCCAGGATAAGCAAGGGATCCCCTTCCTTCACAAGATCGCCTTTGGCCACATGAACCGCCAGGATCAGGCCCGGCATGGGCGCCTCGATACGCGATACGCTCTGGGTGGAGCTCAGCTGGAAGCCCATCTGCTCTATCTGCTGGTCGAGGTCGTCGCAGAGCGACACCCGGTAGGTGCGCCCGTTCACCCGGATTTCGAATCGCTTGCGGCCCGGATCGGCCCTTACGACTTCAATGCGGAAGGGTTGCCGGTTTCTCAGCAGGTGGTACTCTCCGGGGCCGGAAGGGACCCAGTCCAGCGATTCGGCCTCCCCGGGCAGCAGATCAAAGGACCAGGTATCGTTTACGTGGGCTTTAAAGGGGGCAGGATTCATGGCATCTCCGTTAATTCGTTTCTAAATTAACTGTTTCAGGGCGAAAGCCGCGGGCCGTACCCCATATTTTTCACCCCCGCGCGCAGGAACGGGGCCATTGTTGCAGGGTTCGGGGCTTCCGGCCGATTTTGCGTACGGGAAACTTCTTAAATGATTAATTTTGCTCAAAAGCAGCGGGCATGTTGACTATCGGAATAGCAGGGGGGACCGGATGTGGCAAGACTACTGTGGTCAGGCAGATCACCAGCGAGCTGCCCGACTCCGAAGTGGGAATCCTTTCCCAGGATTCCTATTACCGGGACCTTTCGCATCTGAGTTTCCAGGAGCGGGGCCACATCAACTTCGACCACCCGGCCGCCATCGATTTTGAGTTGCTGGAGTCGCACCTGAAGCTGCTCAAGGCCGGGCAGTCTGTGCAACAGCCGGTCTATTCGTTCCAGGAGCACAACCGCACCGGCGAAACCCTGCTCACCTACCCCCGAAAGGTGATGATCGTGGAGGGCATACTGATCATGAGCCATCCGGGCATCCGGGACCTGTTCGATATAAAGATCTACGTGCACGCCGATTCGGATGAGCGGCTTATCCGGCGCCTGAAACGCGATATCTCCGAGCGCGGACGCAACCTGACCGAAGTATTGGAACGCTACCAGAGCACCCTGAAACCCATGCACAACGAATTCATAGAGCCCACCAAGGAATTTGCGGATATCATCATCCCCAACAACAAGTACAATACGGTGGCGGTCGATATCGTCCGCACCATCATAGCCGAAAAACTCATCTGAACATGTCCTGGAAACGACTGCGTCAAAAGAAATGGTTCCAGGTTGCCAGCAACCTGTATGTGCTGGTGCTCACCATTTTTATGGTCTGGATGCTGTTCTTCGACCAGAATTCCCTGCTCATCCACCTGGAACTGCAGCGCGAGATCCAGAAGCTGGAACAACAGCAGGAATTCCTGCGGGAACAGATTGCCCGCGACCGGGAGGTTATAGAAACCCTTTCGGACCCCAAACAACTCGAAAAATTTGCCCGGGAACAATACTACCTGAAAAAGCCCGACGAGGAAATTTATATCATCGAATACGAAGACAGCCTCAAAAACAAGGAGCATGACCAGCAGTGAGCTCTTTCAGGGATTCCGCCCCGTTACGGCTGCAGAATGGAAACTGGCCCTGCAGGCCGGCCTCAGGGGAGGCGACTACAACGCATTGCTGACCTCCATCTCTCCCGAGGGCATCCGCTCCAAACCCTTCTATACCCGGGAAGACCTGCCGGAAAGCGGCCCCCTGCCGATTCCGGGGCCTGAGGGCTGGCAAATCGGCTGCCTGATCGATCCGCAGGACCCAAACCCGGGGCTTCAGGCGGTAAGGGCCCTGGAAGGCGGCGTCGACGCCTGGGTGGCAACCCTGCCGCCGGGCACCCAAAAATGGCCCGACTGGCTCACCGGGCAGGCCGCTTGGCCCCGTCAGCTCTGGCTGCTGGCCGCAGATCCGATGGCCCTGGAATGGGAAGCCCTGCCCAATGGGCCCGGCGCGGAGTGGCAGGTGCTGGCAGACCCCATCGGGCATCTGGCTGCCACCGGCAATTGGGTGCGCGGCATGGACGCCGATCTGGAAAACCTGGCCCAATCGGCCTCGCGGGCCGCATCGCGGGGGCATTCCCTGCGCCTTCAGATCGGGGCCCACACCTATCAGCAGGCCGGTGCCAACGCCGTGCAGGAGCTGGCCTACGCCCTGGCACACGCCCATGAGTACCTGCTGCGCGCTACCGGGCAGCCGGGCTGGGCAGGCTGGTCGGAGGAGCCCGTTTTCCGGGTCGCCGTAGGGGGCGATTACTTTACGGATATCGCCAAGCTGCGGGCGCTCCGGAGGGGCTGGTCATTGCTGGCCGGAACCTATGGCCTGCCGGGCAACTGCCGCATTATGGCCCTGCCCAGCCTGCGCAACAAGACGCTCTACGACTACAATACCAACATGCTCCGCACCACCCTGGAATGCATGGCCGCCGTGCTCGGAGGGGCCGACCTGGTGTGCAACCAGCCCTACGACACATCCTACCACCTGCCCAACGCATTTGCCGACCGGGTCGCACGCAACCAATTGCTGCTGCTGCGGCACGAAGCCTATCTCGACCAGGTGTCGAACCCGGCCGACGGTTCCTACTACATCGAAAGCCTCACCGACCAGCTGGGGCGCAGGGCGCTCGAATTGTTCAAAACACTCGAGGCAGGCGGCGGGCTGCTGAAACAGCTCAAAAACCATACTATTCAGAAAAAGATCCGGCAAAGCGCCACCAGCGAACAGGAAGCCTTCGATAACGGGAGCCGTGCGCTGGTGGGCAGCAACCGATATCCGAACCCCGCCGACCGGATGCGCGCCGAACTGCAGCGGCCAGCCCCCAAAAAGGGCCGGAAAACCTTGCTGGAGCCCCTGCCGCTGCGGCGGCTGGCAGAAGCCTACGAACAAAACCGACTGAAGGATGAACCGCGCTAAGATACAGGAGCTCCGTTGGGAAAGCCCCACAAAGCAGGGTTCCGGAAAGGCCCCGGATGCCGGTCGCTTCGTTACCGCCGAAGGAATAGCCCTGGAGCGGCGCTACGGACCGGCCCAGCTCGGGGGACTGGTCCATACGGGCTTTGCGGCGGGCATCCCACCGTATCTGAGGGGCCCCTATGGCAGCATGTACGTGCAGCGTCCCTGGACCATACGCCAGTATGCCGGCTATTCCACGGCCGAGGAGAGCAACGCCTTCTACCGGCGCAACCTGGCCGCCGGGCAGAAAGGGCTATCGGTAGCCTTCGACCTGCCCACGCACCGGGGGTACGACAGCGACCATCCGCGGGTGGTGGGCGATGTGGGCAAGGCAGGGGTGGCCATCGACACGGTGGAAGACATGAAGCGGCTCTTCGACCAGATCCCTTTGGAGAAGATGTCTGTTTCCATGACCATGAACGGCGCGGTTATCCCCATAATGGCCTTTTACATCGTGGCGGCCGAGGAACAGGGGGTGGCACCCGAACAGCTGTCGGGCACCATCCAGAACGACATCCTCAAGGAATTCATGGTTCGCAACACCTACATCTACCCCCCGGGCCCATCCATGCAGCTCGTGGCCGATATCTTCGAATACAGCAGCCGGCGCATGCCCCGCTTCAACAGCATCAGCATTTCGGGTTACCATATGCACGAGGCCGGGGCCCCTGCCCACATGGAGCTGGCCTATACCCTGGCCGACGGGCTTGAATACATCCGCACCGGCCTGGCTGCGGGCCTGGACCTGGACGATTTTGCCCCACGGCTCTCGTTCTTCTGGGGCATCGGCATGAACCATTTCATGGAGATCGCGAAACTGCGGGCCGGGCGCATGCTCTGGGCCCGCCTGGTGGAACCCTTCAGCCCCAAGGACCCGAAATCCATGGCCCTGCGCACCCACAGCCAGACCAGCGGCTGGAGCCTGACCGAACAAGACCCGTTCAACAATGTGGCCCGTACCATGGTGGAAGCCGCTGCCGCCGTATTCGGGGGCACCCAGAGCCTGCACACCAACGCCCTCGACGAGGCTATCGCCCTGCCGACCGATTTTTCGGCCCGCATCGCGCGCAATACCCAGCTCATTTTGCAGGAGGAATACGGAATTACCCGTACGGTGGATCCCTGGGGGGGCAGCTATTATCTGGAGCGGCTTACGTCCGACCTCTGCGAAAAGGCCTGGGAGCTGATCGAGGAAGTAGAGGCCCACGGCGGCATGACCCAGGCCATAGAAGCGGGCATCCCCAAACTGCGGATCGAGGAGGCCGCCGCCCGGAAACAGGCGCGCATCGATTCGGGCCGGGATGTTATCGTGGGGCTGAACCGCTTCCAAAGCCCGGAGGAAGACCTGCTGCAGATCCTCGAGGTAGACAATTCGGAGGTGAGGCGCCAACAGGTGGCCCGGCTGGAAGCCGTACGCCAGGGCCGCGACGGGGCTGCCGTAAAGGCCGCGCTGGAGGCTTTGTCGGGTGCCGCCCGCAGGAAACTGGAGGGCAGCTCTGCCGGCGAAGCGGATAATTTACTAGCTTTAGCGGTAGATGCGGCCCGGTTGCGGGCCACCCTGGGCGAGATCAGCGATGCCATGGAACAGGCGTTCGGCCGGCACCGGGCCCGGGTGCAATCCATAACAGGCGTGTATTCCAAAGAGATACAAGAAGACCCCTCATTCGAAAAAGCCCGTCAGCTCTCAGACACCTTTGCTGAAGAGGAAGGGCGGCGCCCGCGCATCATGATAGCAAAGATGGGCCAGGACGGGCACGACCGGGGCGCCAAGGTGGTTGCCACGGCCTATGCCGACCTCGGTTTCGACGTGGATATCGGCCCGCTGTTCCAGACCCCCGGCGAGGCTGCCAAGCAGGCGGTGGAAAACGACGTGCACGTGCTGGGGGTTTCGTCCCTGGCGGCCGGGCACAAAACCCTGGTCCCCGAACTGATCGGGGCCCTGGCCGGGCTGGGAAGACCGGATATCCGCGTGGTGGTGGGCGGGGTAATCCCCAGGCAGGACTACGATTTCCTCTTTCAGGCCGGAGTGGCCGGTATTTACGGCCCCGGCACCCGCATCAGCGACGCCGCCATAGAGATACTGGAGAACCTCCGGGGGAGCAAACCGGGCAAATAGACCGAAATCGTGCTCGGAAAGGCCCGCACAGACAGGGCCTTTTACCCCTGTTTCGGGCCGGAAGTTATTCACCCTCTGTTAACAAGTTCCGTTTTCGGAGAACCCAAATAATCGTATTTTTAGCCCCTAACTTAACTGAAAAATGGGCAAAATTATTGCTATTGCAAATCAGAAGGGCGGGGTCGGAAAAACGACCACGACGGTAAACCTGGCTGCCTCCCTGGGTGTACTGGAAAAAAAGGTCCTGCTGATCGATGCCGACCCGCAGGCCAATGCCACTTCGGGCCTGGGGATAGACGTAGAGGGCGTTGTGCTGGGGAGCTACCAGCTCCTGGAACACACCCGGCCGGTCGCAGATACCATCGTCCCAACCGATTCCCCTAACGTAGACCTGATCCCGGCCCACATCGACCTGGTGGCCATCGAAATCGAGCTGGTAGACAAGGACCGCCGGGAGTATATGCTCAAGGCGGCCATCGAACCCATCCGCGAACAATACGACTACATCCTGATCGATTGTGCCCCCTCCCTGGGCCTGCTTACCCTGAATGCCCTGACGGCTGCCGATTCGGTTATCATCCCCATACAGTGCGAATATTTTGCTCTGGAAGGACTGGGCAAGCTCCTGAATACCATTAAAAGCGTCCAGCGGATACACAACCCCGACCTCGACATAGAAGGCATGCTGCTCACCATGTTCGACTCGCGCCTGCGGCTGTCGAACCAGGTGGTGGAAGAGGTGAAGAAGCACTTCACCGACATGGTGTTCGAAACCATCATCCAGCGCAACGTGCGCCTGAGCGAGGCCCCGTCGTATGGGGAGAGCATCATCAAATACGATGCGAGCAGCAAAGGGGCCGCCAATTACCTGAACATGGCGCACGAGCTCCTGCAGAAAAACAGACAGGCAGTATAATGGCAAAAGCAACCAGAAAACAGGCATTGGGACGCGGTCTTTCCGCCCTGCTGAGCGATCCGGAAAACGACATCCAATCGGTATCGGACAAGAACGCCGAAAAGCTCGTGGGCAGCATCGTGGACCTGGCTCTTGAGAGTATCGAGGTGA
>DATIPV010000147.1:0-3320 GCA_035471525.1 Robiginitalea sp. | reverse complement strand
ACCGGGCAAACGACCACCGACGGCATCGAGATCATCCGATCGATCCCCATCAACCTCTCCACCAACCAGCGCTACGGGGCAGAGGGCAGCCTCCTGTATAACCCTTCCCGCAAACTGAGGCTGAACGGCAGCTTCAACATCTTCCTCTTCGACACCGAAGGCAGCTTCAACGGGGTAGATTACGGCGCCTCCAACACCAGCTGGTTTACCCGGTTCAGTTCGAAATTCACTTTGCCTTGGGCCGTGGAATGGCAATCCAACGCCTTTTATTTCGGGCCCCGCCAGAATGCCCAGACCAAATCGGAGGGGATGTTCTCCATCAACATGGCCTTCAGCAAGGATGTGTTGAAAGGAAACGGTACCCTTACGCTCAATGTTAACGATCTGCTGAACTCCCGCAAGCGGCGCTCGTATACCGAAACGCCATTTTTCACCTCCGAAAGCTCCTTCCAGTGGCGGGTGCGCACCGTAAACATGGCGTTTATCTACCGGTTCAACGAGCAGAAAAAGCGCAACGGGCGCGGGGAAGATCGCAATTTTGACGAGGAGGAAGGGCAATTCAGGAGTTGACAGAAAGCCCCCGGGTAGTCTAAAAAAAAAGAAGCGGTAACCGCTTCTTTTTTTATGCCTGCTCCCGTTTGGCGCGTTTGGCCTCCCGGCGCTCTTTCCAGAGTTCCATCAGGTTTCCGCCCAACCAGTAGGGAACCACGAACATCAGCAGAAACATCATCAGCCAGAAACCGATGGTGAGGATCGTGAGGAAAGCCAGAAATCCGAGGTATTGGTCAAACTCAAACATGGGTGTGTTCTTTGAGGGACAAATATAGGAGGAATCGGGTGTAACCTGCAAATCAAATCCAAAAAATTAAGGGGATAGGCCGCAGCCCGGCAGGCGGTAATAACGTGCCGAATCCGTACCTTTACCTTAAAATTACGAACCATGAAATACCGCATCGAAAAGGACACCATGGGCGAGGTTCAGGTACCCGCCGACAAGTATTGGGGTGCACAGACCGAACGCTCCCGGAACAATTTCAGGATCGGACCGCCGGCTTCCATGCCCCTGGACATCATCTACGGCTTTGCCTACCTGAAAAAAGCAGCGGCCTATGCCAACTGCGAACTGGGGGTGCTTTCCGAGGCCAAACGGGACCTGATTGGCCGGGTTTGCGACGAGATCCTCGCAGGCAAGCTGGACGACCAGTTCCCGCTGGTTATCTGGCAAACCGGCTCCGGTACCCAGAGCAACATGAACGTAAACGAGGTAATCGCCAACCGGGCCCATGAACTGGCCGGGAAAAAGATCGGGGAAGGCGAGAAAACGCTGCAGCCCAACGACGATGTGAATAAATCCCAGTCGTCCAACGACACTGTCCCTACGGGTATGCATATCGCCGTCTACAAGAAAGTCGCAGAAACCACCCTTCCCGGGGTACGGGTTTTGCGCGATGCCCTGAAAGCCAAATCGGAAGCCTTTATGGATGTGGTGAAAATTGGCCGCACCCACCTGATGGATGCCACTCCCCTTACCCTGGGCCAGGAGTTTTCTGGGTACGCGTCTCAGCTGAGCCACGGCATCAAGGCCCTGGAGAATACCCTCGACCACCTGAGCGAACTGGCACTGGGCGGCACGGCGGTGGGCACCGGGCTCAACACCCCCAACGGCTACGACGTTACCGTGGCCCGCTTTATAGCGGAATTCACGGGCCTTCCCTTCAAAACTGCCGCCAATAAATTCGAGGCGCTGGCTGCCCACGACGCCCTGGTCGAAACGCATGGGGCCCTGAAGCAGCTGGCGGTTTCCCTGAACAAAATTGCCAACGACATACGCATGCTGGCCTCCGGGCCCCGATCCGGGATCGGCGAGATCATTATCCCCGCCAACGAACCCGGCAGCTCCATTATGCCAGGCAAGGTGAACCCCACCCAAAGCGAGGCGCTTACCATGGTGTGTGCCCAGGTTATGGGCAACGATGTGGCCGTGAGCGTGGGGGGCACCCAGGGGCACTACGAGCTGAACGTCTTCAAGCCGGTGATGGCAGCCAACGTGCTGCAGTCGGCCCAGCTGCTGGGAGATGCCTGCCTGAGCTTTGAAGAACACTGCGTTTGCGGCATAGAGCCCAACTACCCGGTCATTGAAAAACTGCTGAACAATTCCCTGATGCTGGTAACAGCGCTCAATACCAACATCGGGTATTACAAGGCCGCCGAAATTGCCAATGCCGCCCATGCGAATGGCACCACCCTGAAAGAGGAGGCCGTTCGGCTGGGTTATGTGACCGAAGCCGATTACGACGCCTGGGTGCGCCCCGCCGACATGGTGGGAAGCCTCAAGAAATAGCCGGGCGCGCTGCCTCCAAGGCCCGCCGGCTTTTACGGGCGGCCACAAAAAAAAGCCGCTTCCGTTACGGAAGCGGCTTTCGGCTGTAAAAGGATAGTGTTTACTATTTCAGCTCAAACTTGTTGGTGGCAAGGAGTTTCAGGTTGTCGTCGTACACATTGACCATGTAGTTCCCCTTGGCAAACTCGCCGGAATAATTGCTGATGTAATCGCAGACATCCAGGGCGCTGTTTTCGTAGTAGAAATTGGTAGTCTTCGTGTAAGTAACGGTGGGGCCATCTTCCACAGACTTGGTATTGGAGCCTCCCATTACATTGCCTTGCGGATCGAGGACCTCAAGGTAGAACTCGCGGTCACCGGCCACGGCGATCACGTTGTCGGCCACGGTAAAGCAAACCTTGATCTTGTCGGTCCGGTTGGCGCGGGTGGTCGATACCAGCCTCCCGCTGCCGCGCTCGCGAACAGCGTCTACAGACAACATGGCCAGGTTCAGGGCAGATCCGCGCTCAACAACATCGGCCAGCTGGGTGTTCTGAACAACCAGGGAATCGTTGAAGAGGGTCTGCTTTTCCAGTTCGGCAAAGGTGCTGTCGCGCTGCATGGTAATCAGAGTGTTCGAAGTTCTCAGGGAGTCTACCTGACGGAGAAGCTCTTCGCGCTCCTTCTTGAGGACGTCTACCTGACGGCGGTAACGCGACAGGGTAGCCAGGTCGGCCTTCATCGTCTTCACAGAGTCGATGTACTTGGCGATGTTATCGCGGGCAGCCACCAGCTCTTCGTTGGTAGCGTTGCTTTCCAGGATGGCCTTGTCGTATTCCGACTTCAGGCTTTCGAGGTCTGCGGTTACCAGATCGCGCTCCTGAGTGAGGACGGCCTCGGTTTTCTTTTTGTCCTGGTAAAGACTTACGGTATAGATGATGGTACCCAGGAGGATTACTCCGAGAATGCCGGCTATTACCTTTAATCCGTTATTGTTTTT
>DATIPV010000146.1:0-1891 GCA_035471525.1 Robiginitalea sp. | reverse complement strand
AACCCTGACGGCCTGCTTATGCGCCTTCCCAGGGGCATCCGTGTGTTTCTGGCCTGTTTCGTGGGGGCACTCAGCATCGGGTTTTATACCGGCCTGGCCTTCGTGGGGCAGACGGGAGGCACGAGGCCTGCCGGGGTAGAGACCCAGTATCTGGGCAACGAGGACCAGGAGGAGGCCGAAATCATGGTCTTCAAAAAAAGCCCGCGCGAGATGCTGACCATCATACACACCCATGTCTTGTCGATGAGCCTGATTTTTCTGTTGCTCGGGATGCTGGTCTGGGCCTGCCGGCTTCCGGCCGGGCTCAAAGCCTTTCTCACCATAGAGCCTTTTTGTTCGTTGCTGGCAACCTTTGGGGGAATTTACCTGGTTTGGCTCGGGTGGCCGGGCTGGAGCTACCTGGTGGTGTTCTCGGGCAGCCTGATGACCCTGACCTATACGGTTTCGGCTGCCATCGTCCTCTACCAGCTCATATTCCCAAAGGGCCGGCAAGCGGGTATTTAACCCCGTCGGAATGTGCGGGCATTGCGATTAATATAGTATATTTGCACGCAATTAATCGTTAATTGCCATGGAAGCCCACCACGCCAAGATAATGGGGGAAGGCCTTACCTACGACGACGTTCTGCTGGTGCCCGCCTATTCCGAAATTCTCCCGCGAGAAGTCGACATCACCACTCAGTTCACCCGCAACATCCGCATTAACATCCCGATTGTCTCGGCTGCCATGGATACGGTTACCGAGTCGCGCATGGCCATTGCCATCGCCCGGGAGGGGGGCATAGGGGTGCTCCACAAGAACATGAGCATCGAGCAGCAGGCCCTCAAAGTGCGCCGGGTAAAACGGGCCGAGAGCGGGATGATCCTCGACCCGGTTACCCTTCCTGCGGATGCCCTGGTGAGGGATGCCAAGGCGAGCATGCAGGAACACAGCATCGGAGGGATACCCATAGTGGACGGGGAGGGCCGACTGATAGGGATCGTCACCAACCGGGACCTGCGCTTTGAAAAAAACAACGACCGGCCCATTTCTGAGGTGATGACCACGGAAAACCTGGTCACAACCGGAGAGGGCACCTCCATGGCCGAGGCAGAGGTCATCCTGCAGGAAAACAAGATTGAAAAACTACCCGTGGTAGATGCCGGCAACAAACTGATCGGGCTGATAACCTACCGCGACATCACCAAGCTCACCCAGAAGCCCATCGCCAACAAGGACTACTTTGGCCGTCTCCGCGTGGCCGCTGCCATCGGGGTTACCTCTGATGCGCTGGCCCGGGCCGAAGCTCTCGTAAAGGCGGGGGTCGACGCGGTGGTGATCGATACCGCCCACGGGCACACCAAAGGGGTCGTAAGCATCCTCAAGGAAGTCAAGAAGGCATTTCCCAAGCTCGACGTAATAGTGGGGAACATTGCCACAGGCGCTGCAGCCCGCTACCTGGTCGAGGCCGGAGCCGATGCCGTGAAAGTCGGCATCGGGCCCGGCTCCATCTGCACGACCCGGATCGTGGCAGGGGTGGGCTTTCCGCAATTCTCGGCCGTGCTTGAGGTGGCAGCTGCCATCAAGGGCAGCGGGGTGCCCGTTATAGCCGACGGCGGCATCCGCTACACGGGCGACATTCCGAAAGCCCTGGCTGCCGGAGCCGACTCGGTGATGCTGGGATCCCTGCTGGCCGGCACCAAGGAATCGCCCGGGGAGACCATTATCTACGAAGGTCGCAAGTTCAAATCGTATCGGGGCATGGGCTCGGTAGAGGCCATGA
This sequence comes from Robiginitalea sp., assembly GCA_035471525.1. Lineage (GTDB taxonomy): Bacteria > Bacteroidota > Bacteroidia > Flavobacteriales > Flavobacteriaceae > Robiginitalea. Next base: position 128 of record DATIPV010000146.1, on the reverse strand, counting down.
AGGAAGGCAGTAAGGACCGGTATTTCCAGGATGTGGAAGACGATCTCAAAAAACTGGTGCCCGAAGGCATTGTGGGCCGGGTGCCCTACAAAGGAGACCTCTTTGAGAGCATCCACCAGTTCGTGGGC
>DATIPV010000145.1:0-5631 GCA_035471525.1 Robiginitalea sp. | reverse complement strand
CCGCCCTCTTGGATTTTGGACCAGCCTCCCCAACGGATAAAGCGCTGCCCCATTTTTGTTTATCTGTTTTGGATTAGGGGATTAAGGATTATATTTAATGGGATAAACGGTGGCGTGCTCGTGCTGACCAACCCGGACCCTTTAACTTCGAACCGTCGAATTGAGAAATGTATGGCAAACGGCTTGCGTACGGAACAAACCCAACTGACCTCGACAAGCTGCCCATGGAAGGGCGGATGTTTTCAACTTTCAATAATCAGTAACCCTTAAAACAATACCGATATGACACATTCAAAAACACGTGCCAATGCGCTGGCAGATCGACTCATCCTGGGAGCAAAAAATCTTGCGGCTTTCGCGGAGGGCCTGGCAGATTCAGAATGGAACAAGACCGTTCTGGGAGACGGCAGAACCGTGGGTGTGGTTGTTCATCACGTGGCGAGCGTCTATCCGATCGAAGTAGAACTGGCGCAAACTATTGGAAAAGGCAATCCGATTCCAGGGGTCACCAAGGAAGCAATCGACCAAATGAATGCCAAACATGCCCTTGAAAACAATCAGGCAGGGAAAAAGGAGACCCTGGATCTGCTGAAAACCAATAGTGAAAATGCGGCCCGGGCTATCCGGGAATTTACAAATGAGGAACTGGATACAGCAGCGCCGATATCCTTATACCACGATGCGCCTCTTACAGCCCAGTTCTTTATTGAAGACCATGCCCTTCGCCATAGTTTTCACCACCTGGGTAAAATCAAGGCATCCCTGTAATACACTCACAGCCTGCAGCCCTGTTGGGTAAGCATGGAACGACTGTCGCCACCTGACCGTTTTACTCCTTTCTGGCCATGATAAAATTCTTTAGAAGTATCAGACAAAAGGGGCTATCCGAGGGAAAAACCGGAAAGTATCTGAAATATGCCCTTGGAGAGATTGCTCTGGTGGTGATTGGAATTCTGATTGCACTGCAAATCAACAATTGGAACGAGGACCGGAAAGCCGATAAACTGGCTAAGGCCAACTACCTGAATTTACTCACCTCGCTGCAGCAAGATTCCATTAAGGTTCAACAGACCATTGAATCGAATAAAATCGGCCTGGATGCCCTCAGTAAGTTAATTCCCCTGGAACGGAACGAAGCGCTCCTGGCCCTTACAGCAGAAGCGCTGAACCAGTTCCTGTATGAACTCACGCTGACAAGCAGGAGCTTTATGCCCAATTCGGGGATCTATAACCTGCTTACCTCGAACAATGGCTTTGATTTAATCGAATCGGAGGTCATAAAGTCTAAACTGATTAATCTCTATGATTATCAGTATAAAAGCTATCTGGATACAGATGTCCAGATCGACACCAAATACCACAACGAATTGGGCAGCCTGATCAAAGAAAAGATAGGGTGGGTTGCGCAGTACACGCCGGAAGTGTCTATCGTCCAAAATGCATCACCTGAACTTTTTGAAGCCCACTACTCTGAATTGGCTTCTGAATCGAGAGATATATATTCCACGGTGGCATTTAACAGAAACAGCCTGATTCAAATACAAGAATTCATAAATGAGCTGTTGTCTCTGATAAGGGCTGAAATCAAAAAATAGGGACCGCGCCACCACCCGCAAAGGGGCCCGGTCCCGGACTGGAGAAAACCTTAGTCATTTATCTGAAAACCCTTGAGAAAATACATTTTTAGCCAAAAAGCGGTTCTGAGCCTGGTTACCCTTGCCATTCTGGTTACGGGATGCGAAAAAAGAGGCGATACAGGGCTATTCGTTCCGGCACCCTGCCCCATTGAAGTTCCCGATGGAGTATTGGAAAGCGGTAAATTCAGCTTTGGCTACATGAAAGTCCCGGAGCTGCACGCCTATCCCGATGGAAAAACCATTGAACTCGCCGTAGCCATCCACAAATGCCAGGGAGAATCTGCAACCCTTGAACCGCTGGTCCTGATAACCGGCGGACCCGGCATGTCAGACATTGACACCTTTGTCCCCGAACTTTTCGGCGATTTGGGCACCCTTTTCCTCGATAACCGGGATGTCGTGGTTATTGAGCTCAGGGGGTTGAAATATGCAAAACCCAACCTGATCCTGCCCGAAATAGACAACCTGCAACTGTATCTTTCTGATAAAAGCCTTTCTGTGGAGGAATCCCTTGCGCTCTATATGGATTCTTTGCAAGGGGCCTACGATCGTCTGGAACGGGAGGGAGTTAACCTCTCTGCGTACAATGATTACGAGATCGCAAACGACATCGCCTATGTGATGGAGCAGCTCCATTACGATACATTCTCCGTCTTTGGTTCCTCATTTGGCACCCTGGTTGCCCAGCACCTTCTGTTGAATCACTCCGAGAAACTGGCGAGCGTTACCATGAATGCCTTGGTGGATATCAACCGGGCGCTTCCCGGGATGCATACCAACAGCATCCGGGCACTGGAAAATATCTTCAATGCCTGCGAAAACGATCCCGAACTAAGCAAGGCCTATCCCAATCTGAAAAACAGATTCCTTGCGACCCTTGCAAGGCTGAATGAGCGCCCCGATACCCTGGAAATAACATACGGGAAAACAGGCGCATTATATCGGGTCCCGCTCAATGGAAACAAGCTGTCTGTGTGGCTGTTCGGCAACATGTACTGGGACGCTCAGATACCGGCCACCCTGGATCGGATTTTGTCTGGCGACTACAGCCAGATTATTGAGCAACCGGGCATGATCTTTCCGCTGGAGGACTTTAGCTATGGCCTGTCGTTAAGCATTATCCTGGCCGAGTATTCGAATTTTGAAGCGGACGACATACCCCTGAATAACGAATATGCCGATTATGTTAAAGGATGTGGCCTTATGCCTTTTTCTCCTTACTTTTTAAACCGTGCACGGGAGGTCTGGAAGGTAAATGACATACAGAACAAGAACATAAGGCTGGTTTCTGATGTACCCGCCTTGGTGTTTAGCGGGGCATTGGACCACGTATGCCCTCCAAACTACGCCAGGGATTTATCGGCGAGCCTGGAGCATTCGTACGTATATGTTTTTCCGGGCATTGCGCATTCGCCCATCGATGCCGGTGCGTGCGGCATTATGATGATGAAGGAATTTGTTGACCATCCGGCCAAAGCACCGGACAGTTCCTGTTTGCAGGATTTCTCGGAGGGTTTTAATTTGCCTGACTGAGCGAAGATTATCAGGATCAGCCCCCTCTGACCGTCTGAATAGTTACGAGCCAAAAAACGAAACCGCAGCAAAGCATATGAAAGATAAGAGAAGAGTCGCGGCCGTCATTCGCTGGATCGCCAGAATCTGGGGAGGGATTAGTCTTTTGTTTTTGATTTTCATGGTCGGGGGCCATGTTATTGAAGCCCTGTCCGGCACAGCTGAGGGCCCTGGTTTTACCTCGACCCGGGAATTGGTTACATTCCTTTTCTTTCCGGTCAGCACCCTGACAGGACTGGGGCTGGCCTGGAAGTGGGAAGGACTCGGCGGATGTATCACCCTTCTGGGAATCGCAGGGCTGTACGTTCTGAGACCTGACCTGATCCTCGAGCCCATGTTCAACGGTCTTGCCGGGCCGGGCGTTTTATTTGTTGCTTACTGGCTTTTGGCCAAAGACCCTGGAAAAATCAAAACGCCACACAACCCTGCGTAGAAAGCCCTAAAATCATCATTTATTCCGACCTTTGGCCTTTATTTAAACGAAACCTTAAACGCAGCATTCTCTGAGGAAACCAGACCACCATACCCATTTGAAAACAACTTCAGCAAATACGAAAAGCCATGCATCCCGTCAAACATATCCATGAGGTCATTTTTTTGATCGAAAATAACAACGAACAATGGACGCCCGAAGAACTGATCGAAGCCATCGCAGACAGCTGGGGGGCCGATGTTCACTTTGGTTCCTGCTCCGGAAACGCCTTCCCCAAAGAATACGCGCTCAATTTCCTGATCAACCGCCAGAAGGCCGTGTTGTCTGAAGCGGGAAAAGTAGCCCTGCATCCTTCCATGAAAATCTGCAACGGACACGAGGGGTTCCAGGGGGAATAAGCCGTTGAACCCGGCGATTCTCAGAATGCCCCCGTTGCGGATGCGGCGGCAAAAATGGCTCGACAGCGCCGGTTCCGGTCAGGCCCTTGCCCAAATCCGGGCCTCCGCCGTTGCAGCCTGTTCCCGGGCACATCCAAATGGCCTGCGAGACATTCGGGAAAAATCGCAAATCACCACTTGATCATTGATAATGAATATTTTGTACCTTCACTAAATACGTGGAGGCCAGAAAACCACTCTAATAAACGGGGTCGAATCCCAATGGCCGCAAGTTTGGGAACAATCATTAAACCCTATAATGCCATGAAATTATTAAGTGCAATTCCTAAACATCATTTATTTTTTATGGGCTTACTTGCCCTGTTAATATCTGGATGTGCATCGCCAGCCGAAAATAAGCCGGAGGCTGCCGAAGAGGAAACGTCTGCCGTGAATCCCAATTATGAAATTGCCCCACAGGAATATTCCGACCTGGCAGTAAAGTCGCTTACCAGTTGGATGAATCTGGATTTTGAAGGATGGACCTCTACCATGTCGGATGATGTCGTGTTTTATTTCCCTGACGGAGATTCCGGAACAAGGACAGAACTGGTTGGCAAAGAAGCCGTGCTGGACTGGTGGAATAACTGGGAACAAACCTCAGGTATCCAATCCATGACCTATACGAACCATGTTGAAATTCCTGTAATAGCAAAAGATACATTGGCTTACAGCAATTTAACCGGGGTGTTCGTGATTAATTATTTCTCCAATGAATTGATGTACAACGAGACATCGGTAAAATTGCGCATGAACATCGCCGTTCACTTTAATTCAGATAATTTGATAGACCGGATTTATTCCTACTATGACAGATCAAAAATTATTCAGGCCATGGGAATAAATATTCTGGAATAGGCCGGCAAGCCGTCCTTTTTCCGGAGATTAGTAAGATGCCCCATCCGAAGCTTATCAAAACCAGCCTTGGATGGGGCATATTGTATTACGTTTGCACGCTGCACGGAACAGGGGCCTGCGGCCCCGGGGCTTTATCAACAGTAAGGCGGGTCCGGCTTTCGGGCCCACTGCCGGCTTCGGCTTTATATGCTGAGAAACATGAAAGCAGTTATTTACGAAACCTTCCAGGGCATCCTCCAAATTAAGGACGTGCCAAGCCCGGATCCCGAGCCCCACGGGGTGGTCGTGAAAATCGGGGCCACCGGCCTGTGCCTGAGCGACTGGCACGGCTGGCAGGGACACGACAAAGACATCGTGCTGCCCCACGTGCCCGGCCACGAACTGGCCGGTAAAATCGTTGCGGCGGGCAGGGGCGTGAGGAACCACCGGGTGGGCGACCGCGTTACCGTGCCCTTCGTGGGCGGGTGTGGCAAGTGCCCCGAGTGCCGGTCGGGCAACCAACAGGTGTGCAACCGCCAGTCGCAGCCGGGGTTTACGCATTGGGGCTCCTTTGCCGAGTACACGAAACTTGATTACGCAGACGTAAACCTGGTAAAACTGCCCGCGGAAATTGCAGACGAGACAGCCAGTATTCTGGGGTGCCGGTTCATTACCGCCTTCCGGGCCGTGGCAGAGCAGGGCCGGGTGCAGGGAG
>DATIPV010000144.1:0-15201 GCA_035471525.1 Robiginitalea sp. | reverse complement strand
GACCGGGAAGCTGAAATAATCGCCCCATTGGGATTCCAGGCCCCAGGCCAGCGAGCCCAGATAGGCGAATAACGAAAGGTTGAGCACCTGAAACAGGGAAAAGGCCAGGTGAAAACCGCTGAGCAGCCCACCCTTCTTGTTGTAGAGAAAAATGTATTTATTATTGAAGGGCAGGATGATGAAACTGAGGAAACGGTTGTAGAACATTTCCTTGGCAAACACCATACACAAGAGGCTGAGAAACAGAATACCGGTAATCCAGTCGACGGAGAATAAAGGGCGGTCCAGGGCTTCCATCAGGGTTTCAGTTTCTGGCTGTTGCCGTTGAGCCCCCAGATCAGCTTATGCTCGCTCACAACGGCCCGGAGGTATTCTGGGTCTATAGCCTCGACATCCGGGAAATCGAAGCGAAAAATCAGGCTGTCGCCGGGGGGCAATGCCCCGGGCCATGCTTCCCTGGACAGGGGGTGAATCTCGCGTATTTTCAGGATACCCTTGTACGGGTCCAGATAGGCGATCCCGAAGCGGAGGGAGTCGAGCGGAATGCTTTGGCCATACGGGTTCAGCAACCAGAAATCCCCGGATACCTCAGTGGTCCGCGGCGGGTCGGGTCGGATGCCGGCCTGCAGCTTCCGGTAGGATCTGAAGGACTCCTTGAAAAAGCCGTATGTAATCTTCCCGTCCTGGTTGTGGTAATAATAGGGGGTCTCCCGCACGCCCTTGGGTACATAAAACACATTCTTCCCCTGTACGCCCTCTTCGGAGGCGTCGATGGAATACTGGTTCTTGCGGTAAAAGGCATTGTTCAGGCTAAAGCTGGGCTGCCCTGAGTAGAACGAAAACATGGAAGCCAGCCGGTACGAATTTTCGAAGACCACGGTAGTGTTCCCGGCCACTTGCCCGAGGTCGGCCACCCATTTTTTGTTGCCATGTGTTTCGAAACGGATCGGGAAAAGGGGCTCGTATATCAGGCCTACCCGCAACAGGGCCAGTACAGCCAGGTTGGCCCATCCCGCCCGGTAGAGCCATTTCCTGAGCCCAGGTTTTTCGATCAGTTGGCGGCCGACAATCACCGCCATCGGTATGCTAACGGCGATGAGCCACTGGGTCTGGACCCGCCTCTGGAAGCTCGAGAGGAAGAAGAACAGAATTATGCCGTAGGCCATAAAAACCAGGGCCCGATCGAACTTGTTGGAAGATCTGAAAGCCAACAGGCTTTTATAGGCCCAGGGAAAGGTGAGCCCGAAAAGGGCCAGCAGGTTCGGGAGGTAACCCAGCGTAAATTTGGAAAAACCGTACATCTGGTTGGGGCGTTCGAACAGGTGGTACCGCACCGTAACGAAATCTTGCTGGTAGAGCCAGTTCAGATGCGGGAGATAGGCCAACAGGGATACGGCCAGGGCCATCCAGGCATAGCGGTTGCGCAGCAGGGCAGGGTTGGAGGCCACAACCGCCAGGATAACCAGGGCGGCGTGGTACTTGCTGTACATGAGGGCTGCCATGGCCCCGCCCAGGGCCAGGGAAATCAGATAGCCGGGGGAGCGCAGGAATTCCCGGTAAACAAGCAGGAAAAGCGCCGTAAAGAACAACAGGGGGGTATCCGGGAGGCTCAGGAAACCGTAGGCGTGGATCAGAACGATGGACATGAGCCATACCATAAGCTGGGGCACGTACTCTTTGCGTTCCGGCCGGTCAATCAGCAGCCAGAGCAGGGCCAGGGTGCCCGTTCCCATCAGGCAGCTCAGCAGGCGAACCCCCAGTTCTCCCTTCAGGAATAAACCCCCGAGCGCAATCATCCAGGCAACCATGGGAGGATGGTCGAAATAGCCCCAGGCGGGGTTTTGGGCGTAATACCAGTAATAGGCTTCGTCGTAGAGCAGTTCGGTGAAGGAAGCCTGCAGCAGGTTTAGCAGCAACGAGCCCCCGAGCAACAGGATCAATAACCGGGGGAATCTTGTTCTCATAGGCTGTTCCACGGCCCAAAGGTACAAAATATGGAAATCGGTGGCCGGAAAGCAATCCTACAAAAAAGCGCGAAGGGTGGCCCGGTCGGGTCTAAAAATGGTATTTTTGCCGGTAAATCGGAAGATTATATGGTGGAAGGCCTGGTTATCATACCCACGTATAATGAGATAGAAAATATTGAGAGGATTGTCCATGCTGTCTTTGATTTGCCCAAGCCCTACGACGTACTGATCGTAGACGACGCATCCCCTGACGGCACGGCACAAAAGGTCCGGGAGATGCAGCAGCAATTCCCGCTGCGCCTTCACTTGCTGGAGAGGCAGGGTAAAACCGGCCTGGGGACCGCATATATAGCGGGGTTCAAGTGGGCTCTGGAGCGGCCCTACACCTATATTTTTGAAATGGACGCCGATTTTTCCCACAGGCCCACCGACCTGCCCAGACTGCACCGGGCCTGCCTGAACGGGGCCGACCTGGCCGTGGGATCGCGGTACAAGAAAGGAGTGAATGTGGTGAACTGGCCCTTGCACCGCATGCTGCTCTCGTACGGGGCCTCGTATTATGTAAAGCTTATCACGGGCATGAAGGTGCACGACCCGACGGCCGGTTTTGTATGTTACCACCGGCGGGTGCTGGAAGGCATAGACCTGGACCAGGTGCGATTCGTGGGATATGCATTCCAGATTGAAATGAAATTCAGGGCGTATAAAAAAGGTTTCGGCATTGCGGAGGTCCCAATCGTATTCACCGACCGTGAAATGGGGCAGTCCAAGATGAGCAAGACCATTGTCTGGGAGGCCGTCTTTGGCGTATTGAGCATGAAGCTCCGCAGCTTGTTTAAGCTAAACGGGTTTTGAATATGGAACGGATACTGCTGAAAAATGCCCGACTGGTGAATGAGGGCCAGATCACCGAAGGCGATCTGCTCATAAAAGGGGAATTTATTGACCGTATCGGTAGCGGGCTCACCGACCCGGGAGCACGGGTGATCGATCTGGAAGGGCACTTCCTGTTGCCGGGCCTGATCGACGACCAGGTGCATTTTCGCGAGCCGGGCCTCACCCACAAGGGCGACATCGCTTCTGAGAGCCGGGCGGCCGTGGCCGGCGGGGTAACCTCCTTTATGGAGCAGCCCAATACGGTGCCTCAGACCACCACGATTCGGCTGCTGGAGGAAAAGTTCTCCCGGGCGGGCGAGACCTCCTACGCCAATTACTCCTTCCTGTTCGGGGGTACCAACGACAACCTGGAGGAAATCAAACGCCTCGATCCCCTCAGTTGTTCCGGGGTAAAACTCTTTCTGGGCTCTTCCACGGGGAACATGCTGGTAGACGACGAGCGGGTGCTGGAGCAGATATTCCTCAATACCCGCCTGGTGATTTCGGCCCACTGCGAAGATGAAGCGACCATTCGGAGGAACCTGGCCCGTTACCGCGAACGACACGGAGAGGAGATCCCCATGGGTTGCCATCCCAAAATCCGCAGTGCCGAGGCCTGTTACCTCTCGTCGAGCAGGGCAGTGGCCCTGGCCCGGCAGACCGGGGCCCGGCTGCACGTCTTCCATGTCTCCACTGGCATCGAGACGGAATTATTCCGCAACGACCTACCGCTGGCCGAGAAACAAATTACCGCTGAGGCCTGCATCCACCACCTGTGGTTCAGCGAGGAAGATTATGAGCGGAAGGGCAGCCTCATCAAATGGAATCCGGCCATCAAGACCGCCGAAGACCGTGAGCAGCTCTGGAAGGCTCTGGCAGACGACCGCATTGATGTGCTGGCAACCGATCACGCCCCCCACACGCTGGAGGAAAAGCAACGGGCCTATACACAGGCTCCCTCCGGAGGACCACTGGTACAGCATGTGCTGCCGGCACTTATGGAGAAGCGGCAGCAGGGATACATATCCCTGGAGCGCATTGTGGAGAAAATGTGCCATAATCCGGCCATACTGTTCCAACTGGATCGGCGCGGATACCTGCGCGAAGGCTATTACGCCGACCTTACGGCGGTGGCGGAAGACCAGCCCTGGACCGTTGCCAGGGAAAATATCCTGTACAAATGCGGCTGGTCGCCCTTCGAAGGGGAGCGATTTCAGTCGCGCGTGCTGTATACCTTTGTAAATGGACACCCGGCATTTGAACTGGGCCGTCTTTCTGAAAAGCGACGGGCCAGGAGACTTACATTCAATCGATGAGACGTTATTGGAAACATACAGCCCTTATGCTGCTTTTGCTGGGATGTGCGCAGCAGCAGGTACCCCGGCCTGAAAACCTGATTCCCAAGCCCATGATGACCAAAATCCTATTCGATATCGCCATCCTGGACGCCATAGACGGGACTTATCCGGAAGCCCTGGGGCGCAATGAGATTGAAGTAATGGCCTTCGTATACGAAAAATACGGGATCGACAGCCTTCAGCTGGCAGCAAGCGACCTGTACTACGCCTCCCGGCCAGATGAATACGAGGAGATCTACCAGGCTCTGGAAGACCGCATAGACAGTCAGCGCGACAGCATCAATAAAGTGATCCGGGGCGAAAATGAAAAGGGGCGCGAAAATCTGAAAAAACAGCAGTCTGAGGAAGAGTACGAATAGGATCAATTTTGCCCGGGGCGGGGGCAGGTGTCGAGGTAATAGCGGCAAGCCTCCTCCAGCACGGAGTCGAGCTCGCTGAATTCAAAGCCCGGCAGCTCTTTGATTTTTTCATTGCTGTACATGCGGCGGTGCTGCAGGCTATGGGCCGTGGCCCTGCTCAGTTTGCGGGGCCTTATCCCCATGGCCCCCCGCAACCAGTCTAACCGCCACAGGAGCTCCAGTTGCCATGCTTTAAGCGTTTTCCGGGGGGGTGCCACCCGCAGATGTGCCGCAATCCGCCCGATCAGATCGCAGTAGCTGAGGTTGTCGGAAACCAGGATAAAGCGCTCGCCCTGCCGGCCAGCCCGGGTGAGTTCCAGCATGGCCCTGACCACATCGCGCACCCCTACAAAACCGGTGCCCCCGGGAGGGCAGTATCGGAGACCCGAGGCCGTTCTTCGGAACAACCGGCCGCTGCCCCGCTCCCAGGAACCTGGCCCCAGGATTACCCCGGGGTTGACGATAACCGCGTGGAGGCCTTCCTGCCCGCCCCTCCATACTTCCATCTCTGCCAGGTACTTGCTGGTGGCGTAGTCGCTGGCGTACCCCGGATCCCAGGCATCGGCTTCGGTTCGCACCGGCCCCAGCCCCCCGAGGGTGGCTATGGAGCTTGCATGGCAGAACCCGCGAATGCCCAGTGCCAGGCAAAGGTCTACCAGGTTGCGGGTGCCTTCCCAGTTTGTCTTGAACAGGGTATCCTTTTCGGCGGGTTTAAAGGAGATCATCGCCGCGCAATGGTACACCTGCCGAATGCCCCCCAACGCCCGTTCCAGGGAAGGGATATCGAGAATATCGCCCTGCACCCATTCGATGCGGCTCCAGGCCGATTCTGCCTCGGGGCCGTACCACCGGAAAAGCGCCTGAACGCTGTCCCGGTCGCTGCCGGGCCGCATCAGGGCCCGAACGCGATCTCCATGCAGCACCAACTCCAGTAAAAGATGGCTGCCCAGCAGCCCGGTTGCACCCGTTACCAAAACCATGGCCCTAAAATAGGGATTCTCGGTTTTTATTGGGCCCAGGCCCGGGACGATTTAACTATATTTGCTGCGAAAATGGAGCAGGCATGAATACGAACTTTGTGAAAGAACTCCGGTGGAGGGGCATGCTGCACGATGTGATGCCGGGTACGGAAGAACATTTGCTGACCGGGATGCAATCGGCCTACGTGGGGATAGACCCTACGGCAGATTCCCTGCATATCGGCCATTTGGTGGGGGTAATGATGCTCCGGCATTTTCAGCTGGCCGGGCACCGGCCCATCGCCCTGGTCGGCGGGGCCACCGGGATGATCGGGGACCCTTCCGGGAAATCGGCCGAGCGGAACCTGCTCGACGAAACCACGCTGCGCCTGAATCAGGAAGCCCTGAAAGGGCAACTGGCGCGGTTCCTCGACTTCGAGAGCAAAGCCGAAAATGCCGCCTTGCTGGTGAACAACTACGACTGGATGAAGCCTTTGAGCTTCCTCGATTTTATCCGCGACGTGGGCAAGCACATTACCGTGAACTACATGATGGCCAAGGAATCGGTGCGCAAGCGCATCACGGAAGACACAGGCGAGGGCATGTCCTTTACGGAATTCTCCTACCAGCTGGTCCAGGGATACGATTTCCTGTATTTATACCGGAATTACCAGTGCAGCCTCCAGATGGGGGGCAGCGATCAATGGGGCAACATCACTACCGGCACCGAGCTTATCAGGCGTATCGAGGGGGGCAAGGGGTATGCCCTTACCTGCCCGCTGATCACCAAGGCCGACGGCACCAAGTTCGGAAAAACGGAGAGCGGCAATGTCTGGCTCGACCCGCACAAGACCTCTCCCTATAAATTCTACCAGTACTGGCTCAATACTTCTGATGAAGATGCGGAGAAGTTTATCAAGATATTCACCTTTATGGGGCAGGACGAAATCGGGGCCCTGGTGGCAACCCACCGGGAAGCGCCCCACCTCAGGCAGCTGCAGCGCAAACTGGCCGAGGAGTTAACCGTGTTGGTGCATTCAGAGGAAGACCTGGAGCGGGCTGCGAAAGCCAGCACCATCCTTTTCGGGCAATCCACATCCGAAGCGCTCAGGGAGCTCGACCGGCAGACCTTCGAGGAGGTTTTCGAAGGGGTGCCGCGGGCCGAAGTGGGGCTCGAGGAGATCCGGGGCGGGCTCGACATGATTGCAGCGCTCTCTGCCAAGACCGGTTTCCTGAAATCGAACGGCGAAGCCCGCCGGGAACTCGGTCAGAATTCCATTTCTGTGAACAAGTCGAAAGTGGACGAAGCCTATACCATTACCGGGGCGGATCTCATCGGAGGCAAATACGTGCTCCTGCAGCGCGGCAAAAAGAATTACTTCCTGCTGGTGGCCCGGGAAGCCTAGAGTGCCATCAGGTTACACCCCCTTACATCTGCATGGTCAAATCGGCCCAACACCTCAAAAGTGCCGTCTGGATGGCTTTTCCCCAGATCCTGGGTAGCCAGGAAGGCGCAGGAAAAGCGGTTGGCCAGGTCTATAATGTTGATCCCTCCGGTTTGGCCGTGCCCCAGGTAGCTCATGGGGTCTTCGGTGTCGCGCAGCCGAACCTGCATCCAGGGCGGGGAATCAAATAGGCCCGATCCCCGGGAATAGGCCTGAGAAAGGAGTTCCGTCATCCCGTATTCCGAGTGGATTTTCAAAAGGCCGAACCCTTCCTGCAGTTCCCGGTGCAGGGCTTCCCTGACCAGTTCCTGCCGCCGACCCTTCATCCCGCCGGTTTCCATGACCGTCGTATTGGAGAGATGCAGCGGCGCCTCCCGGGCCAGGTCGAGCAAGGCGTAGGAGACCCCGATCAGGAGGACGGGCCGGGTCCCCGCATCGGCCTGCAGCAACCGTTCGGCGATCGCATCTGCAGGCCCGCTCAGATAGCCGCTGCCAGGGTCGCTGCTTCGTTGTATAAGCCCTTCCACCATATAGATCAGCGAGGAACCGGGCCGTTCCCGGTACGACGGGAGCAGGGCCAGGATACAATACTGATCGGCCGGTCCGTAGAACCGCTCGAAGGCCGTTTCGTAGCTTCGCCGGTAGAGAGCGGGGTCGGCCACGTAATGCCGGCTAAGGGCCTGCCCCGTGGTCCCGCTGCTGGTGAAAACCGTTTCGGCGTGCCGGCCGGGGTCCAGGATGCGGTGCGATTTGAAGAATTCGATGGGCAGGAAGGGGATTTCTGCCAGACCGGCAACCTGCTGTGGGTTTCGCCCCAGCAAATCGCAGAATTCCCGGTATACCGGAATCCGCTCATACTGGAATCTGAAGGTTTCCAGGGCAGCCCGGGCGAATGCCTCCGGGCCTTCTATCGCAAAAATATCTTCGGAAAACATGCAGCCTGCCTTGGGGGCAAAAATAGGAAAATGCCCGCTGGGTTTCCGGCAGGCGGGCGGTTAGCGTACAATAAGTTTTTTCGTGACTACCAGATCGTCCTGTTCAATGCGGACCATGTAAACCCCGGGGATCAAATTTTCGATGGGAAGGGCGTCGCCCCCGATGCGCCGCTCGAGAACCACTTTGCCAAAAAGGTCGAATACGCGGACGGTTTTGGGTCCTGGCCGGGTGGAGACCACATAGACCACGTCTCCCTGAGCCGGGTTGGGATGCAGCCGTATTTCGGTTGGGACGTCCTGGGCAGCGCCGTCAGTCTCCTGGGCCGAAAGGGCACAGGTTCCCATTAGGAACAGCAGTAGGTAAAGTTGCTTCATGGGGGCAGCATTGATTTGGGATCAATACTCTAAAAATAGCCCAAAGGCTCGGTCGAGCCTTTTAATTGTTGTGAATCCTGAATTTTTGTAGGCAAATTGGAAGGAGCTCTCCGTTCGTCGGATTTTTTTGCCGTTTATCGATCGCGCCTGCTGGCCCCGATCTATTTAATGATGAGTTTGCGGGTAGCCACTTTCTCTTGCTGGAAGACTTGAATGAGGTAGACTCCGGCATCGAGCCCCAGAAGGTTCAGCTCGGTGCCCAGCAAGGTAGTTTCCAGGACGGGGGTGCCCAGCACATCGTAAATACGAATGATTTTGGGCCCGTTTTCGCCGGTTACCACGTAAACCTTGCCCTGGGTGGCCGGATTCGGGTACAGTTTGAAGCCTTCAATATCTCCTTTCTCCCGAACCTGCTGGGCCAGACCGATATTTGCAACAAGTAGGAAAATCAGGGTGTATAAGTGCTTCATACTCAAAACCTCACAATAGGCATGCCACAAATATACTATTTTTGAAGTGCGAAGGTTTTGCAGTCCTTTTAAAAATATGTGAATTTTCGATAAAATGCACAGGCTTCCTTCCTGCCCGGCCCGGTCTTATGCCTGCCGTGTTACCAAATGGTTATGCACATTAAATTGGGGTTAAGAAAAGACGGCTTTAGGGTTTTCTAATTATTTTTGAAGGAAACAAACCCTTAAAGACCGATGAAGAATCAGGATATCAAAATTTTATTGGTAGACGACGAACCGGATATTCTGGAAATTCTCAAGTATAACCTCACCGCCGAAGGCTATCAGGTCTTTACAGCCAGGAATGGGGCAGAAGGCGTCGAAAAGGCGCGAAAAAAGCACCCGCACCTCATAATCCTCGATGTGATGATGCCCGAGATGGACGGGATAGAAGCCTGCGAGATCATTCGCCGCACCGCAGGGCTGCAGGATACCCTTATCGCCTTTCTAACGGCCCGGAGCGAAGATTATTCCCAGGTGGCCGGTTTTGACGCCGGGGCCGACGACTATATCACGAAGCCCATCAAGCCCAAGGTATTCTTAAGCAAGGTAAAATCCCTGCTTCGGCGCGTGAAGAAAGAAGACGACGGGAATACTGAAGTGATGCAGGTTGGCCGCCTGGTGATAAACCGGGAGGAATACAAGGTGGTCAACAGGGGCGAAGAGCTGATCCTGCCCCGTAAGGAGTTTGAACTGCTCGCCCTGCTGGCCTCCAAGCCCGACAAGGTGTTCAAGCGGGAAGTAATCCTGGACAAGGTCTGGGGGCAGGAAGTAGTGGTGGGAGGCCGCACCATCGACGTCCATATCCGCAAGCTGCGGGAGAAGATCGGGGAAGACCACTTTAAAACCGTGAAAGGGGTAGGCTATAAGTTCGTTCAGTAATGGCCACCAAACTCCGCAAATCGTATCGTTTTGCCTCCCGTTCCGCACTGTACATAACCCTTATCCTGGGCCTGGGGGCCCTGCCATGGTTCTGGCTGCGGGGGGAACCGGGCGAAACCTGGCCCTGGTATGTCCTGTGGATTCTGATCACGTTCGGCGTAACCTTTCTGGTAATCCAGGTGCGGGCAGAGCGCTTCATTTACCGCCGCATCAAACAGATTTACGACGACGTAACCCTGCTGGAGTCCACCTCCCTGACCAAAGGGCCCATAACCACGGATATGAAGACCCTTACGGAAGAGATCGAAAAGTTTGCCCAGGATAAGAAAATCGAGATCGACACCCTGAAGATCAGGGAAGAGTACCGCAAGGAATTCCTGGGCAACGTTTCCCATGAGCTCAAGACCCCCCTGTTTACTGTGCAGGGCTACATTCACACCCTCCTCGACGGGGCGATGGAAGACCGCAAGGTGCGCAAAAAATACCTGAACCGTGCCGCCAAAGGGGTCGAGCGCCTTATTTACATCATCAAAGACCTCGACCTGATCACCAAGCTGGAAATCGGGGACCTGCACCTGGAATGCGAAGAGTTTGATATTATCGAACTCATCCGGAGCGTCTTTGAATTGCTGGAGATGAAAGCCTCCAAAAAGGGGATTTCCCTGGTTTTCGACACGGAATACAAACGCCCCGTCACGGTGTTTGCCGATAAGGAAAAAATACAGCAGGTGCTCACCAACCTGGTGGTGAACTCCATCAAGTACGGGCATCAGGACGGCACTACTGAGGTAAGCGTCGAAAACCTCATTAAAAACAAAGTGATTATCCGCATCACCGACAACGGGGAAGGCATAGCCGAACAGCATCTCACCCGACTTTTTGAGCGTTTTTTCCGGGTAGATAAAAGCGGCAGCCGCAAAGAAGGCGGCAGCGGCCTGGGACTGGCCATCGTGAAGCATATCATCGAGGCCCACAACGAGAAAATCTACGTGGAAAGCGTGGTAGATGTGGGTTCTGAATTCTCCTTCACCCTGGAGAAGGCCAAAACCAAAGAAGCAATGTCCTGAAGGACATGCCCTCTTTTCTTATTTTTGTCGGGACGTAGCACACCTAAATGGGCAGCAAGAACAAACTCAGGCGATTCAACGACAACGAACGCTTCGCCAACGTAATTCAGCCGGGCCGGGAAGAACTGCTGGCAGAGGCCTTTGCGCATCGGGGCCAATGGCACCGGTTTTTCGGGAACGATCATCCCATCGTGCTGGAGCTGGGGTGTGGCAAGGGCGAGTATACCCTGGCCCTGGCCCGCCGCAATCCCGGGATCAATTACATCGGAGTCGATATAAAGGGAGCACGGCTGTGGCGTGGCGCCAAAACGGCCCTGGAAGAACCCCTTCCCAATGTGGCATTCCTGAGAACCCATATCGAATTGCTCGACCACGCCTTTGGCCCGGGGGAGGTCGCGGAGATCTGGATCACCTTTCCCGATCCGCAGATCAAGTACAGGCGAACCAAGCACCGCATGACCAACCCCGACTTCCTGCAGCTTTACCGCCGGTTTCTCAAGCCCCAGGGGTGGATACACCTGAAGACCGACAGCGAGTTTATGCACGGGTACACCCTGGGCCTGCTGCAGGGCACAGGCGGCCAGATACGCTACGCGAACCACGATATCTATCGCCTGGGGGGCGCCCCCGAAGAAGCCACGCAGATCCAGACTTTTTACGAAAAGCAGTATCTTGAGCAGGGCAAGGCAATCACCTATCTGGCCTTTAGCCTCGAACCGCAATGACGCATCTTCTGATCCTGTTCTTCGCCACCTTTTCGGCAGCCTTTATGGCGACCGTACCGCCGGGGCTGCTCAATTTGAATGCGGCCAAGGTGAGTGTGGAAAAAGGGAAGGGCAACGGCATCATCTTCAGCCTGGGCGTCTCGACCATGATCGTGATGCAGGC
Organism: Robiginitalea sp.; assembly: GCA_035471525.1. Lineage (GTDB taxonomy): Bacteria > Bacteroidota > Bacteroidia > Flavobacteriales > Flavobacteriaceae > Robiginitalea. Next base: position 3,542 of record DATIPV010000144.1, on the reverse strand, counting down.
CTATATAGCCGTGCTGATCTCCCGGTTCCTGTACCGAAACCCCGAAGTGATTGCCTGGCTCCAGTATGCGGCCATCGCCGTATTCGCGGTTTTTGCAGTCTATTTCTTCGTGCTGGCCCGCCGGCAGCGGCAGCGCCCGATGAAAATCGTGCAGGTCAGCAAGAAGAACGTTTTTTTCAAGGGGTTGCTGCTGGCCGCCCTCAACATGCTGACCATTCCGTACTACAGCGCCCTGAACGCCATGTGGAACGCTTCGGGATGGATCAAGTTCCAGTTCTGGGACATTGCGGTTTTTATCCTGTCGGCCGGTTGCGGGACCTTTTCCGTCCTCTACCTTTACACGGTTTATTTCACCAAATTGGAGACGCGCAGCAACGCCTTCTCCAAGAATTCCAATTACATTCTCAGCGTCCTGATGCTGATCCTGTTGGGAATTACCCTGATCCGGATCTTTTATACCTGAGCCATGGCAGCCCGAGACAGCGATTTTTTCCAAAGGGTTTATGAGGTGGTGCGACAGGTCCCCTATGGCCGCGTTACTTCCTACGGGGCCATTGCCCGTTACCTGGGAACAGGGCGCAGCGCCCGCGTGGTGGGATGGGCCATGAACCAGAGCCACGGCATGGAAGATGTGCCGGCCCACCGGGTGGTGAACCGCCAGGGCCTGCTAACCGGCAAGCACCATTTTGAAGGCACCCGGCTTATGCAGCAATTGCTTGAAAGCGAAGGCATCCGGGTGCGCGACAACCAGATTGTAGACTTCCTGCAGCACTTCTGGGACCCGTCCCGCGAATTGTGAGCAGGGACCGGGGATGGCCGAATTACAGCCCGGTCCTTTTCAGGTTTCATTTCCGTGCCGTATCTTTGTTATTTAAAGTGAATCTGAATAAAAGCAAGAACAGTGAAAATCGACAAAAATCAGGTGCTCAAGGCGTTGGAGACCATCAGCGTACCCGGAGAGGGGGCCAATATGGTAGAGAGCGGCGCCGTGCGGAATGTGCAGGTGTTCGGTGATGAGGTGGTGGTAGACCTGACCATCCAAAACCCGAGCCTGCAGGCGCGTAAAAAGGCCGAGGTCAGCATCCTGAAGACCGTGCACGAGCAGGTGTACCAGAAGGCAAAGATCACTGTGAACATACAGGTAGAGGCCCCGTCCCAGCCACAGGTGGCCAGTATTCGCGGCAATGCCATTCCGGGCATCCGCAATATCATAGCCGTGGCCAGCGGCAAGGGGGGCGTGGGCAAGAGCACCGTAACGGCCAACCTGGCCGTTAGCCTGGCCAGGATGGGCTTTGAAGTGGGGCTGCTGGATGCCGATATCTACGGCCCGTCGATCCCCATCATGTTCGACGTGGCCCTCGAAAAGCCCCTGGCGATTCAGGTGAATGGCAAATCGCACATGCGGCCCGTTGAGAATTACGGGGTAAAGATCCTGTCTATAGGATTTTTCACGGATCCGGATCAGGCGGTTATATGGCGCGGCCCCATGGCGGCGAAGGCCCTGAATCAGATGATTTTTGACGCCCATTGGGGCGAGCTCGATTTTCTGTTGGTAGACCTTCCCCCGGGAACCGGCGACATACATCTGAGCATCATGCAATCGCTGCCGGTAACCGGCGCGGTGGTGGTGAGCACCCCGCAGCAGATAGCCCTGGCAGATGCCCGCAAGGGGGTTGCCATGTTCCGGCAGGAAGCCATTCAGGTGCCCGTGCTGGGCATCGTGGAGAACATGGCCTATTTTACCCCAGAGGAACTGCCCGACAACAAGTATTACCTTTTCGGGCAGCACGGAGCCCGCAACCTCGCGGCAGACCTCGAGATACCGTTCCTGGGCGAAATTCCTCTGGTTCAGGGAATCCGGGAGGCTTCGGATGCCGGCCGCCCGGCTGCCATGCAAGACGACACGCCCACCCAACGCGCCTTTGAAGAGGTGACCCGCAACACCGTTCGCGAACTGGTCGCCCGCAACAAATCGCTCCCGCCTACGGAGGCAATTAAAATCACAACCATGGCCGGATGCTCTGCGGTCAATAAATAAGGGGTATGACAACGGAAGAACTCAGATCGAAGGTCGAAGAAGCCCTGCAGGAGATACGGCCCTACCTGCAGCGGGACGGCGGAGATATTTCCCTGGTTTCGATCGAGGAAGGCAAAAGGGTTACGGTGCGGTTGGAAGGCACCTGTGTGGGCTGTTCGGTTAACCAGATGACCCTGAAAAGCGGAGTAGAGATGACCATCAAAAAACACGCCCCCCAGATCGAACAGGTAGTCAATGTAGCCTGAAATAGCGGGCGACTGCCTCTCTTCCCTGGAACGCTCCCTTAAAAGTACGCACCCGGCATGATTCAAACCGACATTCTGATTATAGGAGCAGGCCCCACGGGCCTTTTTGCTGTTTTCGAAGCAGGCTTGCTCGGGTTGAAATGCCACCTGATAGACGCCTTGCCCCAACCCGGCGGGCAACTGGCAGAGATTTATCCCAAAAAGCCCATTTACGACATCCCGGGTATGCCGGAGGTTTTGGCTGGCGAACTGGTAGATAACCTGCTGGAACAGATCAGGCCCTTTCAGCCGGGGTTTACCCTGGGAGAGCGGGCCGAGAAGCTGGAGACCCTGGAAGACGGGACCTTCTTGGTCACCACGAGCGAGGGTACGGCGCACAGGGCCCCTGTGGTCGCCATTGCAGGCGGCCTGGGGAGTTTCGAGCCGCGGAAGCCCCTGCTCGACAACCTGTCTCAGTACGAGGGCAACGGAGTGGAATACATGCTTCGCAACCCGGAAGATTACCGGGGCAAGCGGGTTGTCCTGGCCGGAGGGGGCGATTCGGCGCTGGACTGGAGCATTTACCTGGCAGACATAGCCGCGTCGGTTACCCTGGTGCACCGACGGAACGAATTCCGCGGGGCCCCCGATTCGTTCGAAAAAGTCCGGGAGCTGAAGAGTAAGGGAAGGATCAGGCTCATAACCCCGGCAGAGGTGGTAAAACTGCAGGGGAAGGGCCGGCTCGACTCCCTGCTGGTGCGCGTATCGGGCGATGCCCCAGAGGATCTCGAGCTGGAAACCGACGCCTTTATCCCGCTCTTTGGCCTTACGCCCAAACTGGGGCCGCTTGCCGCCTGGGGGCTGGAAATAGAAAAGAATGCCATAAAAGTGGACAATACGCTCGATTACCAGACCAACATTCCCGGGGTTTTCGCCATAGGAGACGTGAATACGTATCCCGGGAAGCTCAAGCTCATCCTATGCGGCTTTCACGAGGCAACGCTGATGTGCCAGAGCGCCTACCAACGCATCCATCCTGAAAAGCGCTATGTTATGAAGTACACGACGGTCGGCGGCATTCACGGATTTGACGGCAGCGTGAGGGAAGCGCCAAAAACCCTGGTTAAACCGATCGATTAATACAGCACGCACCCCTGAATGAGCGATATCCGAGTAACCATCATAGACCGCAAAGGTGTCGGGCACGATGTGAAGGCCCCGATCGACATGAATATGAATGTGATGGAATTGGTCCGTGTTTACGAACTGGTTCCCGAAGG
>DATIPV010000143.1:0-2570 GCA_035471525.1 Robiginitalea sp. | reverse complement strand
AAAAAGCAGGGCCATCCAGGCGTTGTCAAAGACAGTGTAGAGAGCGTAGGAGGCGGCGAAAAACGCCATCAGGGCTGTAAAGAAGACTGTGGCGCCAATGCCGGCGTACTTGATTTGCTCCCCCCGGGAACAGGAATCCAGGAGGTCCCTGTCTGCTCCCGAGCAGAGGATGAAAAAGCGGCGTATCATATAGCGTTCGTTTTTGATGTACCTATTAGAACGCAATCTTGCCGGAATTGTTACGTGGCAGCTCCGGGAATTTGCGCAAACAGGCCATTGCTTCCTGTCTGGCCAGGCTCAGCTGGATTGGAAGAGCTCCGTGTAGTACTGGTAGAAATAGGGGATGGTCTCGATCCCCTTCAAAAAGTTGCCGAGGCCAAAATGCTCGTTGGGCGAGTGGATGGCATCGCTGTTGAGGCCAAAGCCCATTAAAATGGTCTTGCTGCCCAGCTCTTTTTCAAACAGGGGCACGATGGGGATACTGCCCCCGCCCCGGTGCGGGATGGACGGGGTGCCGAAGGTGGTTTCATACGCCCTGCTCGCCGCCTGGTACCCGATATGGTCCATGGGGGTCACATAGGCCTGCCCGCCGTGGTGGGGCCTTACCTCCACCCGCACGCCGGCAGGGGCGATGCTTTTGAAGTGTTTGGCAAACAAATCGGTAATTTCCTTCCAGTCCTGGTCGGGCACCAGCCGCATGGAGATCTTGGCGTGCGCCTTGCTGGCGATCACGGTTTTGGCGCCCTGGCCCGTATAACCGCCCCAGATGCCGTTCACGTCCAGGGTGGGACGTATCGCATTCCGCTCGTTGGTCACATAGCCTTTCTCCCCGTACACGGCATCGATATCGAGCGCCTTTTTGTATTCCTCCAGGTCAAAGGGGGCCTCGGCCATCAATTCCCGTTCCTGGGTGCTGAGCTCCACTACCTTGTCGTAAAAGCCCGGGATGGTTATATGGTTATTGGCATCGTGCAGGGAGGCGATCATCCTGGCCAGCACGTTGATCGGGTTGGCCACGGCCCCTCCGTACAGGCCCGAATGCAGGTCGCGGTTGGCGCCCGTTACGGTCACCTCCACATAGCTGAGGCCCCGCAGGCCTGTGGTGATGGAGGGCAGGTCTTTTTCGATCATGCCCGTGTCTGAGATCAGGATCACGTCGTTGGCCAGTTTTTCCCGGTTCTCCTGCACAAATGCCGATAGGCTGCTGCTGCCCACTTCCTCTTCCCCTTCGATCATGAATTTCACGTTGCAGGGCAGGGCGTTCTGGCTCACCATGTATTCCAAAGCCTTTACATGCATGTACATCTGGCCCTTGTCGTCGCTGGACCCCCTGGCAAAGATGGCTCCTTCGGGGTGGAGCTCGGTTTGGCGGATCACGGGCTCAAAAGGGGCCGATTCCCAGAGATCCAGCGGGTCGGGGGGTTGAACGTCGTAGTGCCCGTATACCAGCACCGTGGGCAGGTCGGGAGCGACCATCCGCTCCCCGTAGACGATGGGGTAGCCTTCCGTTTCGCAAACTTCCACCGTGGTGCACCCGGCCTGCCGCAGGGCTTCGGCCACGATTTCGGCCGTGTCCAGCACGTCCTGGGAGTAGGCCGAGTCGGCGCTTACCGAGGGATGGCGCAGCAATTCGATGAGTTCCTCAATAAAGCGGTCCTTGTTTCGGGCGATATACGCATCTATAGACTCCATGGAAGTTTGTTGGTGTTTTCAAACATACGAAAAGAACTTTTTAAATGTCCGGGGCACAAACCCCTTTGTTACAGACTTTTTTGTATTTTTCACGCGACCCAACCCTTCCAGCCTGCTTATTTAACCGAGCCGTCATGCAGAATAAAACGATTCTTTTTTATCCCGGTCGTTGGCTGGGATTACTTTTACTATACTTTGTAGGCCTAGCCCCCTTGCTCGCCCAGCAACAGATCGGGAGCCCCCTTATCAATAACTTCCTCTACCAGGATTACCAGGGAGCCCCTATTAACTGGTGGGTTGTGGAAGACAAGGAGGGCATTATGTATTTTGCGAACAATGCCGGCGTGCTGCAATACGACGGAGTCCATTGGAATAGGATTGAAACGAACCGTTCTTGCCGCAGCCTGGCAATGGACGACAGCGGGGTTATCTATGTGGGAGGCATCGGGCACTTCGGGTATCTGAAGCCCGGCCCAACGGGTGAGCTGCAATATGTTTCCCTCATGGATAAGATCCCTGAAGAACACCGAACCTTCGATGACGTTTGGGAAATCGACTATTACCAGGGCCGGGTCATTTACAGGACCGAAAACAAATTGTTCTTTTGGGACGGGGAGCAAATCAAGGTTGAGGTTTTCGACAATGCCCTGCATGTTGGCAAAGTCGTCCATGGCACGTATTACTTGCGCGTATGGAATGTTGGCCTCTGCAAGCTGACAGATAACGACCGCTTGGAGTTGGTGCCCGGGGGGGAACGCTTTGCCGACGAACGGATCTATACGATGCTTCCCTACGACGACCAGATGCTGATCGGAGTGCGTAATCAGGGTTTCTACCTGTACAACGGCCGGGAATTTACTCCTTTCAAAACGGAATTG
>DATIPV010000142.1:0-3368 GCA_035471525.1 Robiginitalea sp. | reverse complement strand
CGGATAATGGCGCTGCCCCAGGTAAAGCCGCTGCCGAAAGCGGCCAGCACCACCAGGTCGTTCTCGGCCACCTTGCCGGCTTCCCAGGCTTCGGTAAGGGCAATGGGAATGCTCGCAGCCGTGGTATTCCCGTACCGCATGATATTGTTATAGACCTGATGGTCGCCCAGGCCGAACTTCTGCTGGATGAACTGGGAAATGCGCAGGTTTGCCTGATGCGGAATGAGCATGTCCACGTCGGTTGGCTTGAGCCCGTTGGCCTGCAGCCCTTCCATGATCACTTCGCTGAAGCGAACCACCGCGTTTTTGAATACAAACTGCCCGTTCATATACGGGAAATAGGAAGTGTCTTCGGGGTCGTTGTCGCGCAGGATGTCGGACACCCAGCGTTTGCCCATGCCCGGGGCGAGCAGGGAAAGCTCTTCGGCATGCTGGCCCTCGCTGTGCAGGTGGGTGGAAAGGATCCCCCGTTTGGGGTCTTCCTCCCGGCTCAGGACGGCCGCCCCGGCCCCGTCGCCGAAAATGACAGAGACACCGCGTCCCCGGCTGGTCATATCGAGGCCCTTGGAGTGCAGTTCCGAGCCGATGACCAGGACGTGCTCGTACATGCCCGTCTTGATGTACTGGTCGGCCAGGGATACCCCGTAGACGAATCCGGAGCACTGGTTGCGGATATCAACCGCCCCCACGGTCCGCAGGCCCAGATCGCGCTGGACCAAAACCCCCGGGCCCGGGAAATAGTAGTCGGGGCTGAGTGTGGCAAAGACCACGAAATCGATGTCTTCGGGCACCAATCCGGCCCGTTCGATGGCCATTTGCGCGGCCCGGACCCCCATGGAGGTAGTGGTGTCTACCCCGGGCTCGGCATACCTTCGCTGCTCGATCCCGGTGCGTTCGCGTATCCAGGCATCGCTGGTATCCATCACCTGCGATAGCTCATCGTTGGTAACTACCCGTTCGGGCACGTAGAAACCGAGCCCGGTAATCCTTGAATTGTACATAGAACTGACGTTTGGTTAAAGGGGGGGCTCCCCTTAGGGGTTCACCTCGCCTAAAATACCGATTAATGCCGTCCCCACCTAGGAATAGGGTTCAAAAAAAAGAGGGGCTGCCCTGGCAAGGGTCCCTGCATTTCCGCAAAAAGATTAGTATCTTGAGGGGGCACTGTTCCGTGCTCATTTATCATACCAAAACCAGATACTATGAAAATAAGGTTCTTGTTTTTGCTTGCTTTGGGCTGTACCGTAGCCCAGGGGCAGACCCAGTTGGGTTACCAGACTCCGCCGGAGTCTATCCTGCAATTGGCAGATGCCCCCCTGCCTCCCTGGGTGTGGGCCACAGATCGCGGAGATATGGTATTCCTGTCCCGGAATCCCTACAAGAGCATCGCAGAATTATCCCAGCCCGAATTGCGCCTGGCCGGGTTGCGGATCAATCCGAAGACCCATATCGGCAGCCGCACCACCTTCTACAACAACCTGCAGGTCAAAACAGCCGGGGAGCGCGAGGCCCGGCAGGTGACCGGCCTGCCCGGGGAGCCCATGCTATCGAACTTCAGCCTTTCCCCAGACCAGCAAATGCTGGCCATGACCCATACCACCGATACCGCGGTGGAACTCTGGGTGACGGACCTGAAAACGGCTAAAGCCAGCCGGGTGTCGGCCGGGCCGATGAATGCGAACATGGGCATGCCGTATGCCTGGTTCAAGGACGGGCAGGCCCTGCTGGCAAAAATGCTTCCGGAAGACCGCCAGCCGCTGAGAGACCGCAGTGAAAACATCCCACAAGGCCCGACTGTTTCGACCAATGACGGGAAAAAAGCGCAAAACCGCACCTATCAGGACCTGATCAAAAACCCGGACGACGCCTTTAATTTTGAGCAACTGGCCCTCAGCACCCTTTACCGGATAACCCTCGACGGCCGCAGCAGCCTGTGGAAGGAGGCAGGGCTCTACCGGAGCCTCCGTTTTTCCCCGGATGGGAAATACCTGCTGGCAGTAACCGTGGAAAAGCCTTTTTCGTACCTGGTACCCTATTACCGCTTTCCCTCGAAAACGGTAGTTTACAAGCAGGACGGCAGCCTGGTGAACACCGTCCTGGAAGTGCCGCTGATCGAAGACCTGCCCCAGGGTTTTATGGCCGTGCGCCAGGGGATGCGCGACCTGGACTGGCGCAATGATCGCCCGGCAAGCCTGGTATATGCGGCGGCCCTGGACGGCGGCGACCCCGCCGTGGAAGCTGAATACCGGGATGCCGTTTACCAGCTGGAGGCCCCTTTCCAGGGCAACGGCACCTTGCTGCTCAAGGTCAGCAACCGCATGGAACGGATTACCTGGGGCAACGACCGGGTTGCGGTGGCCACAGACAGCTGGTTCAATACCCGCAATACCCGTTCCTACCTTTTTGACCCTTCGGCCCCGGACAGGGAACCCCGCCTGCTTTCTGACCGGAACTACCAGGACGCCTACAGCGACCCGGGGAACTGGGCCATGAAGCGGAACGAATACGGGGAGGAAGTCCTGGCTCTGGACCGCACAGGACACGCCTACCTCCTGGGAGAAGGATTTAGCCCGCAGGGGCAGTATCCTTTTGTAGACCGGGTGGACCTCAATAGCCTGGACAGGGAGCGCGTCTATGTCTCCCGCCTGGAGGGACAAAAGGAAACACTGGTGGATTACGACCCTGTGGAAGACCGACTGCGGGTGCGCATTGAGTCGCCTTCCGAATACCCCAACTATTTCGAAAAAAGCCTGGTGCGCCGCAAGGGCGCTGTGCAGCTGACCTTTTTCGACAACCCCTTCGAAGCCCTGGCCGGGGTGCACAAAGAAGTGATCACCTACCCGCGGGAAGACGGCCTGGAACTGAGCGGTACCCTGTACCTCCCAGCGGGGTACGACCGGGCTTCCGGGGAGAAGCTGCCCATGATCCTCTGGGCGTACCCCAGGGAATTCAAGGACAAGAGCAGCGCCTCCCAGAATACCAGCAACCCCAATGAGTTTACCTATCCCTTCTGGGGGTCTCCCGTCTTTTGGGTGACCCGCGGCTACGCCGTGCTGGACGACGCGGCCTTCCCCATTATCGGGGAAGGGGAAAGCGAGCCCAACGACACCTTCCGGACCCAGTTGGTGGCCAATGCCAAAGCGGCCATTGATGCCGCAGATGCCATGGGGGCCATTGACCGCACCCGCGTGGCGGTAGGCGGGCACAGTTACGGCGCCTTTATGGTGGCCAACCTGCTGTCTCATTCCGATCTGTTCGCCGCAGGCATTGCCCGAAGCGGGGCTTACAATCGCACGCTGACCCCTTTCGGGTTCCAGTCCGAAGAGCGAAACTACTGGGAATCCCCGGAAGTGTATTACAACATGTCC
>DATIPV010000141.1:0-4995 GCA_035471525.1 Robiginitalea sp. | reverse complement strand
GTTCACCAGAATTTTTCGCGAATCCAGGTCCTTGATGCACACATTCAGGGGCAGGTTGTCTACCACGGTGCGCAGCAGCGCTTCGCTCTCGCGCATCTTCTGGTTGGAACGGTGCCACTCGGTAATGTCGAGAAAGGTGCCCAGAAGCCCAATCTGCCGGCCGTTTTTCACGATGGGGCGGCCGGTTGCAATAACGTGCAGATCCCTGCCGGCCGGAACGTACAACTCCAATTCTTCCTTCCAGGGCTGTCCGGTCTCCATGGCCTGGAAAACCGCCATAGAAAAGGTATTGCGGGGGTACCCGCCCGGGAAATAGAGGAACAGCTGCTCCAGGCTGCCTATTCCGGCTTCACCGGCCCCGAGGATCGCGTGGGTCATGGCGCTGCATTCGAGGGCTCCGGAATGCTGTTCGTACCACCAGCTTCCGATCCGGGCGTTTTCGGACTGGGCCTCCAGCATGAGGCGCACCTTATCCTGCTCGATCTCGTGGCGGACACGCTCGGTTACGTCGCTGATATGCATGATAATGCCTGCCGGGTTTTCGTCGGTGTCATAGAAGGGGCTTGTGACCCATTCGAACCAGCATTCCCTTTGGTCGGGATGGATAAAATGCCGGGTTCCCCGTGCCTCCCGTTTGCCGCGCAGGCAGGCCAGAAGGGCTTGCTGATATGCAGGAGAGGCTTTCGGAAAAATCTCCAGGATGGGCTTGCCCATAACGTCGCGGGCCAGCATGCCGAAGAAATCGAACCAACTGTCACTGGCCGACATCAGTTCAAGCCTGGCATTCAGAACAGCGGTAGGATGGGGCAATTGCCGTAGCACGAAATCCTGGGATAATACAAAAGAGCCCTTCAGCATATATCAGATATTTCCTACGAACATAGCAGGAAAAAAAGGAATGCACAGGCTAATGTTGTGAATACGTACGGTGGCGTGGTGATCCCGTACAAATCAGAGGTTTAACCTCCAATAAAATAAAGAAAATACCTACAAAACAAACGGTATTTGGGTGTTTGGTGTCAGAATCGTACCGTATCGGGCACCAATACCGTGTAATCCCCGCCGTGTCGGATTACGTCGCGTACAATGGACGAGCTGATAAACGATTTACCGGAAGCGGTGAGCAGGAAAACCGTTTCGATCTCCGATAATTTTCGGTTGGTATGGGCGATGGCCTTTTCGAATTCAAAATCGCCGGGATTGCGCAGGCCGCGCAAGATGAATCCGGCCCCGACCTGCTTGCAGAAATCCACAGTGAGCCCCCGGTACGATTCCACCCGTATGCGGGGCTCTCCGGCAAAGGCCTCCCTGATAAAACGCATGCGCTCTTCCAGGGAGAACATATAGGCCTTGTCGGCATTTTCGCCTATGGCTATAATCAATTCGTCGAACAGGCCGATCCCCCGCTGAATGATGTCGGAGTGCCCCAGGGTGATCGGGTCGAAGGAGCCTGGAAAAATGGCGCGTTTCATCGCTGGGCTGGGAGATTTGATTCCTAAAGGTAGCTATTTTTGGCCAATGCCTCCTCAATGGCGCTGCCGAAGAGTTCGGGCAGCGAAATTCCGGCGGCTGCAGCCTGTTGGGGCAGGATGCTGGCCTCGGTGAGCCCCGGCGTGGTATTGACCTCCAGCAGGTGGGGAAGCCCGTCTACCAAAATAAACTCACTGCGGCTGTACCCCTTCAGTTTTAGCGACTCGTAGATGCGTGCCGCCATTTCCCGGACGGCCTGGGCCGTTTCCTCCGGAATCCTGGCAGGGGTCACTTCGGTCGATTTACCCTGGTATTTGGCCTCGTAGTCGAAGAACTCGTTTTCGGGAAGGATCTCCGTGATGGGCAACACGGTCACTTTGCCTTTATAGCGGATAACCCCTACCGAGATCTCCGTGCCCTTCAGGGCCGATTCGATCAGGATCTCGTCGTCTTCGCGCCAGGCTACTTGTATGGCCGGCTGCAGTTCGGCGGCTTTCTTCACCAGGCTCACCCCGAAGCTGCTGCCGGCCCGGTTGGCCTTGACAAAGCAGGGGAGGCCCACCCGGGCCAGGATGGCCTCGGTATGGATGGGCTGGCCTTTGTCGAGCCGGTACGAAACGGCCGAAGGGATGCCATAGGCCTTCAGCACGCTCAGCAGATCGCGCTTGTTGAAGGTGAGGGCCGCCTGGTAATAATCGCAGGCCGTCTGCGGGATTTCCAGGAGCCGGAAGTAGGCCTGCATCAGACCGTCTTCTCCGGGGCTCCCGTGGATGGCGTTAAACACGCAGTCGAAGCGCAAGGGGCTCCCCCCCAGGTTTACACTGAAATCGTGCCGGTTTACCGGCAGCTCGGCCCCGTCGTCGGCCAGCAGCACCCAACGGTCTTTGCGGATCAGAATGCGATACGGATCGTATTGCTCCCGGTCGAGCCATTTGTAGACAACCTGCCCGCTTTTCAGCGAGATTTCATATTCGCTCGAATAGCCGCCCATGATAATGGCGATTTTCTTGGGTGCGCCCATGTTCTGCTTGCGTTAAAAGGGGGTTAAGCCCGGGTCAAAGTAAGCAAAAAACGCGCGGGTTTCCTATATTTGCCGGACGAAAGCTGCCGGTATGCGAAACTTATTTCTTTTTCTTAAATCCAGATCCTTCCTCATAAACCTGGGGCTGGCCGCAGCCGTACTCATCTTCCTCGCTTTCGTGGCCCTGCAATGGCTCAAGAGCAGCACCCACCACGGCGAATTCGTACAGGTTCCCGACCTGGCCAAGCTCTCGGTGCCCGATATGCGCCGGGCCCTGGAAGACGCCGGGCTGCGGTACGAGGTGGTGGATTCTGCCAACTACGATCCGGATTTCCCGCGCTTTTCCATCCGGGAGCAGAACCCGCTGGCGGGCTCCCAGGTAAAGGTGAACCGCAAGATCTATGTTACGGTGAACCCTTCCGGGTACAAGAAGGTAACCGTGCCCGATATCATTCAGGTGACCCAGCGCAACGCCGCTTCCATGCTTCGGGCCGTGGGCCTCGAGGTAGAGCGGGTTACCTACATCGATGAACTGGGCAAGGATATGGTGTACCGGATCAGGTTCCAGGGCAAAAACATCAACCCGGGCGACAAGCTGCCCAAAACTTCCAAGATCGAACTGATCTGCGGCAACGGGACCATTCCCGATCAGGCCCGGAGCCAAGCCGATTCCGAATAACCATGCGGGAGAAGCACAGCCCGGAAGACCCCGAAGAAGACGAGCTCTTTGAACACTACAGCTTTGTGGCTGCAGCAGGGCAGGAGCCCTTGCGGGTAGACAAATTCCTCATGAATCTGGTGCGCAATGCCACGCGCAATAAAATTCAGCAGGCCGCCAAGGCGGGAAATATCCGCGTCGACGATCAGAAGGTAAAGCAGAATTACCGGGTAAAACCCGGGGATACCGTGCGCGTGCTTTTTGAGCACCCGCCCTACGAATACCTGCTGAACCCTGAAAACATCCCCCTGGACATCGTTTATGAAGACGATTCCCTGCTGCTGGTAAACAAACCGGCCGGGATGGTGGTGCATCCGGGCCATGGCAACTATTCCGGTACCCTGGTAAACGCCCTGGCCTACCATTTCGGGACACTGCCCGTGAATTCGAACAACCGGCCGGGACTGGTTCACCGAATCGATAAAGACACTTCAGGGCTGCTGGTTATTGCCAAGACCGAACAGGCCATGACTCACCTGGCCCAGCAGTTTTTCGACAAGACCACCCAGCGCGAATACGTGGCCCTGGTGTGGGGTACCCTGGAAGATGAAGAGGGCACCATTGAGGGCCATATTGGCCGCAACCCGAAGAACCGACTGCAAATGCAGGTTTTCCCGGAGGGGGAACAGGGCAAGGAGGCCGTTACGCATTACAAGGTGCTGGAGCGCCTGGGGTACGTAACCCTGGTCTCGTGCCGCCTCGAAACGGGCCGCACCCACCAGATACGGGCCCATATGAAGTACATTGGGCACCCCCTGTTCAACGATGCCCGCTATGGGGGCGACCGTATTTTAAAGGGCACTACCTTTACCAAGTACAAGCAATTTGTGGAAAACGCCTTCCGGCTGCTGCCCAGGCAGGCCCTGCACGCCCGCACCCTGGGGTTCCGCCACCCGGTTTCGGGTCAGCAGATGCACTTTGAGGCACCCGTCCCGGAAGACATGCAGGCCTGCATCGAGAAATGGCGCGCGTATGCCCGCCACCGGGAGGAGTTATAAGCAGGGCCAATAGGCCCATAAAGAACTCTGTTGGCCCTGGGTGGGAGGAAAGCGCTGCGCATTGTATTTTTGCTGTAAACTATCCCCGTCATGAAGATCGTGATCTCTCCGGCCAAATCGCTGGATTTTGAAAGCCCGCTCCCCACAGACCGCCACTCCGAATTTGCTTTTGCGGAAGAGTCCTCCCGCATCCACAAGGTATTGGCATCCAGGAAACCCGCTTCCCTCAGGCGGCTGATGGATATCTCTGAAGATCTGGCCCAGCTCAACTGGGAGCGCAACCAGGCATTTTCCCTGCCCTTTACCTCCGAAAATGCCCGGCCCGCCGTTTTTGCCTTCAGCGGGGACGTATACCAGGGCCTCGATGCCTACACCCTCACCCCCGGGCAGATCGACCGCATGCAGGAGGTGTTGCGGATCTTGTCGGGCCTCTACGGCTTGCTCAAACCGCTTGACCTCATTCAGCCGTACCGGCTGGAAATGGGCACTGCCTTAAGGGTGGGGACCCGGAAAAACCTGTATGAATTCTGGAAGAAAACCCTTACCAACCACCTGAATGCCGAAATGGGGGAGGCGGAATTGCTGGTGAACCTGGCAAGTGCTGAGTATTTCGGGGCGCTGGATGCCAAACGGCTCAAAGCCCCTGTGGTGACCCCCGTCTTCAAGGACTGGAGCAAAGACCAGCTGCGGGTGATCAGTTTCTTCGCCAAGAAGGCCCGGGGCGCTATGGTACGCTATATTCTGGAAACCGCTGCCGAAACCCGCGAAGACCTGCTCGGCTTCGATTA
>DATIPV010000140.1:0-10338 GCA_035471525.1 Robiginitalea sp. | reverse complement strand
TGGCGCGCCGCGTGGAAGGTGAAAAAAGGGAGCTGGAGCGCACCCTATCTTTTACAGACTCCCTGGACGGGATATCCTGTGCGCTGGCATGCCCTGCTCACAATATACTCCCGTTGCTAACCCGCCATTTTAAATCGCGTTTTGGCGGGCAGGCCTGGCTGGTCTACGACTTGCGGAGGAATTACGGGATTTTCTGGCACGGCGGACAGATGGAACTGGTTGGCCTCCAACAGGAAACACTCAGGTCGTTTGCGACTCCTGCCGCCTGGGATAAGGCCGGAATTCCGGACGTTTTCCGGAACTGCCGGCTGCAGGCCCTGCTGCTCCCCAAAGTGCTCCACAAACCTCGCACAGCTAAAGAACCGGAACCTATCCGGAGCGCAGTCTGATCGGTGCGGTACGCTCAGTCGGATGACTTCTCCCCGACAAACTGGTCGCTTTTGTTCTTGAAAAGGATGTTGAATGTGGTGAGGCTTCCATAAATGCGCGTAACGTACTGCTGTAATTCGACCTTGTCCTGATCGGAGAGTGCACTGTGGGCATTTATTTTTTGTTCCATGACCCGCAGCCGGTCCCTGACCATAACGATCTTGTGGAAAAAGGTGTCTATGGGTATTTCCTTGTTCGAAAGGTTGGCATCGCCGGGTTGAAGCAGCAGATTGCCCCCTTTCCATTTATCGGCGATGGCCACCACCGGGCTTACGTCGCTCCACCGCCTCAAAATGCGGATCAGGGTGGTTTCGACCTCTGAAAAACTGATGGTGTCGACTTCGTCGTGGAGGGCCTCAATCACTTCGATTTCGGTATCCAGATCGATGGTTTCCAGGCCTGAATCCAGGAAAGACACCCAATAATGTTTGGAGCTTACGTTTACAACCACCCCCTTGCCGAGTTCAGGGTGCTGTATGCGCGAGCCAATGCCGAGTAGTTGCATAATGCTGTTTTTAAATTACACCGGCTAAATTAGGACAGCTGCCGGAAATAACAAATTTGGGGATGGCGCCGCCTTCCGAATTAGCTGCTAAATCCGTAATTTTGCAACCTTGCGAATCTGGGATGGACCATAAGGAAGAACGTATTGAAGTACAGGGGGCCCGGGTCCACAATCTGAAGGACGTCGACCTGTGCATTCCGCGCGAAAAACTGGTGGTCATCACCGGTTTGTCGGGAAGCGGCAAATCTTCCCTGGCTTTCGATACCATTTACGCCGAGGGCCAAAGGCGCTATATCGAAACTTTTTCTGCCTATGCCCGGCAGTTTCTGGGTGGCCTGGAACGGCCCGATGTGGATAAGATAGACGGGCTTTCCCCCGTTATTGCCATCGAGCAAAAAACCACATCGCGCTCGCCGCGCTCCACCGTGGGGACCATCACGGAGGTCTACGACTTTTTGCGATTGCTTTTCGCCCGGGCTTCGGATGCCTACAGCTACAATACCGGAAAAAAGATGGTCAGTTACAGTGACCGGCAGATCAGGGACCTGATCCTTCAGGATTTCTCCGGCAAACGCCTCAATATTCTGGCGCCTGTGGTGCGCTCGCGCAAGGGGCATTACCGGGACCTGTTCGAGCAGGTCGCCAAACAGGGATTTGTTAAAGTGCGCGTGGACGGGGTTATCAGGGACCTTGAAAAAGGGATGAAGGTAGACCGGTACAAGACCCACGACATCGAGATCGTTGTAGACCGCCTGCAGGTCGGGGACCTGTCCGAAACGGTCTCGCGCCTCGACGAAAGCATTCGCGCGGCCATGTATTCCGGGGACAACGTGATGATGGTGCTCGAAGAGGGCGAGCAGCAGCCCCGCTTTTTCAGCCGGGAACTGATGTGCCCTGAGACGGGGATTTCCTATCCGGTACCGGAGCCCAATACCTTCTCTTTCAATTCCCCGAAAGGGATGTGCCCGGAGTGCAACGGGCTGGGGCATGTCCACGAGGTAAACCTCCGCAAAATTGTCCCCGATGCCAGCCTTTCCATCAAAGAGGGAGGGCTTGCGCCCCTTGGCCCCTACAAGAAGTCGTGGGCGTTCCGGCAGCTGGAGACCATCGGGCTGCGATACGGATTCGAGCTGGAAGACCCTATCCGGGAGATCCCGGAGGCTGCCATGGAGGTAATCCTCCACGGGGGGGACGAGCGCTTCGAGGTCGATTCGGGCACTCTGGGGGTTCGGCGGCAGTACCGGATCGAATACGAGGGGATTGCCCAGTTCATCAAGAACCAGTTTCAGGAGAGCAATTCGGCCGGCATACAGCGGTGGGCCAAGGACTACATGGACAAGGTTTCCTGCCCGGCCTGCGGCGGAACCCGCCTTAAAAAGGAATCGCTGTATTTTCGCGTGGCCGGGCGCAATATCGCCGACCTGTCGGCCATGGACATCAGGCAACTGGCGGAGTTCTTCAAGAACCTGCCCGGAGAACTGGAAGGCGATCAGCAGGTGATCTCCGAAGAAATCGTGAAGGAAATCGGGACGCGCCTGCAATTTCTGCTGGATGTAGGCCTCGATTACCTTTCGCTGAACAGGGGGTCCAAGACCCTTTCGGGAGGGGAAGCCCAGCGCATTCGCCTGGCCACACAGATAGGCTCACAGCTGGTAGGCGTTCTCTATATCCTGGATGAGCCCAGCATTGGCCTGCATCAAAGGGACAACAACCGCCTGATCCAATCCCTCAAGGCGCTGCGCGATCTGGGCAATTCGGTGTTGGTAGTGGAACACGACAGGGATATGATCGAACAGGCCGACTATGTGATCGATATCGGCCCGCGGGCAGGCAAGCACGGGGGCGAAATAATCTCGGAAGGAACACCCGCGGAGCTCAAGGAGCACGATACCCTTACAGCGGCTTACCTGAACGGCTCGCGGCAGATACCCGTGCCAAAGCGGCGGCGGAAGGGGAATGGGAATCAGATCGTGCTTACGGGCTGCACAGGCCATAATCTGAAGCATGTTACGGCCGTCTTTCCCCTCGGGAAGATGATCGGGGTAACCGGGGTTTCGGGCAGCGGAAAGTCCACCCTGGTAAACGAGACCCTGTACCCCATAATGAACGCCCACTACTTCAACGGTGTCAAAAAACCGAAACCCTATGCCTCCATTGAAGGGCTCGAACACATCGACAAGGTTATCGACATCAACCAGGCCCCGATCGGGCGCACCCCCCGCTCCAACCCGGCTACCTATACCGGGGTCTTCGGGGAAATCCGCAATCTGTTTTCCAAAACCACCGAGGCATCTATTCGGGGCTATAAGCCGGGTCGATTCAGCTTTAATGTTGCCGGCGGGCGATGCGAGACCTGCCAGGGAGGCGGCCTGCGCGTAATCGAAATGAATTTTCTGCCCGATGTGTACGTCGACTGCGAGACCTGCAACGGCAAGCGTTTTAACCGGGAGACTCTGGAAATAAGGTACAAGGGCAAATCGATCGCCGATGCGCTGGAAATGACCGTGGACGAGGCCGTGGTGTTTTTCGAGCATATCCCGAAGATCTACCGCAAACTCAAAACCATACAGGATGTCGGCCTGGGGTACATTTCGCTTGGACAGCAATCCACGACCCTTTCCGGCGGAGAAGCTCAACGCGTAAAACTGGCTACCGAACTGTCGAAAAGGGATACGGGGAACACCTTCTACATTCTGGATGAACCCACCACGGGATTGCATTTTGAGGATATCCGCGTGCTGATGGAGGTGCTCGGGAAACTGGCCGACAAAGGAAATACCGTCCTGGTGATAGAACACAACCTGGACGTGATCAAGATGGCCGACCACATAATCGACCTGGGCTATGAGGGAGGCCGTGGGGGGGGCGATATCGTTGCCCAGGGCAGCCCGGAAGAAGTGTGCCGGGATACCCGCAGCCACACGGCCCGCTATCTCAGAAAGGAATTGTTCCCCAATGAACCCGTGGGTGCCCCACTGAACCCGGGTATATAAAAATTTCAATAAAATCGCGTTATAGTAAATATGAGAAAAGAACAACACCCGAAAGGCTGGAATGAAATAAAGGCAAACGATTCCTGGGCCCTCTTCAAGATTATGGGCGAATTCGTAAACGGATTCGAAAAGATGAGCCTGATCGGCCCCTGCGTCAGCATCTTTGGCTCGGCCCGTACCAAACCCGAAAACGAGTACTACCAACTGGCTGTGGAGATCTGCCGGCAGCTGGCCGTGGCGGGGTACGGCGTAATTACCGGGGGCGGGCCCGGCATAATGGAGGCGGGGAACAAGGGCGCCAACCTGGCCGGGGGCACTTCGGTCGGACTGAATATCGACCTGCCGTTCGAGCAGCACAACAACCCCTATATAGACGAAGACAAAAGCCTGGATTTTGACTATTTCTTTGTTCGCAAGGTGATGTTCGTGAAATATGCCCAGGGGTTCGTGGTACTGCCGGGTGGATTCGGGACCCTGGACGAACTTTTCGAAGCCATAACGCTGATCCAGACGCACAAGATCGGGACCTTCCCCATTGTGCTGGTGGGGTCTGCCTACTGGGAAGGCCTCTTTAACTGGATTCGGGATACCATGCTGCAGGCCGGCAACATCAGTGAGGACGACCTGGAACTGGTTCGCATGGCCGATACAGCCGAGGAAGTAGTCGAAATCATAGATGGCTTCTACAGGGGCCATACCCTTAGCCCCAACTTCTAAAGCATATGGCAAAATTCCGCATAGGTATCGGGTATGCTGCCTTCGCAGTGCAGTTCCTCATGTTCCTGGGCGCTCCCGGAAACGCCCGGGCTCAGCACAGGAACACCCTGCGTGCCAACCTTGTTGCGGAGAGCCGTACGTTGGAGATTCAGCAGGAATTCACCTATGTGAACCAATCGCCCGATCCGCTGCCTGTCCTGTATTTCAACGACTGGGCCAATGCCTACTCGGATAAGAATACAGCCCTGGCCCGGCGTTTTGCCGAAGAATTCCGCAAATCGCTGCACCTGGCTGGCGAGGACGAGCGCGGGGCCACCAACATCCTCTCGGTGGTTGATGAGGTGTACCGCGGCCTGAACTGGGAAAGGCTCCCGGGCAAGGACCTGGTGCAATTCAACCTGAGTGAGCCACTGGCACCGGGAGATTCCACGCGGCTGTTCATCACCTATACGGTAAAGCTGCCGCCAAACCGGTACACCCCTTACGGATATGGTCCGGACGGAAGCTACTACCTCAAAGACTGGTACCTGACCCCGGCCGTTTATGACGGGGACTGGGAATTGTACTCCAACAAGAACCTGGAAGACCTGTATACCGAGATAACCGACACCCGCATAGAGCTGTCCTTTCCCGATTCCCTGTATCTGGGCACCAATTTTGTGGACATCAACCTGAGCCGGCTGCCCGGCCGCCAGCTCGCCACCCTGCGCGGCACCCATCGAAAAAGCTGCGATGTGATCCTGAACCTGGACCGGCCTTTTGAAAAGCACGTCACACCCTTTCTTTTCATCGTCACCGACATACGGTCTCAGAAGTACGAAGAGGTGTTGAAGGGGATTTCCATAGACCGCATTGCGCGATTCATTCACGAAAACTTGGGCGACTTTCCCTACGAGCAACTACTGGTGAGCGAAATCGATTTCAACAAAAACCCGCTCTACGGCCTGAATCAGTTGCCTTCGTTTATCAGGCCCTATGACGAGCAGTTCCAGTTCGAGATGAAATTCCTCAAAACAGCCCTGATCAGCTACCTGCGGGAGACCATCTTCCTGAACCCGCGAAAAGAGAAGTGGATCTCCGATGCCATTATCAACTACCTCATGATACGCTATGTGGAGGAATTCTATCCCGACCAGAAGCTGCTAGGCAAGCTTTCAGAGTCCTGGCTGGTGCGCAGAACGCACCTGGCCCAGATGCGTTTCAACGAGCAGTACCCCTTCCTCTATATGCTCACGGCCCGGCAGAACCTGGATCAGCCACTCACCACCCCGAATGATTCCCTGATCAAATTCAACCAAAAGATCGCCAATACCTACAAAGCAGGGCTGGGCCTGGCCTACTTGGCCGATTATCAAGGTGCAGTCCCGGTCGATCAGGCCATCAAGGATTTTTACAGCACGTATCGCCTGCAGGAGGTACAACCAGAGGATTTCCGCCGCTCGTTCGAAATGCATGCCCAAAAGGACGTGAGCTGGTTTTTCGACACCTACGTGGCCACAGACCGCCGCATCGACTTCAAAATCAAATCGGTTATCAGGAACGAAGACTCCCTGGCGGTGACCATTAAGAACAAGACCGGGGCAGATGTGCCCATATCCCTTTTTGGGGTGGTAGGCGACTCGGTGGTCTCGAAATACTGGTTTGAGCATGTGAGTGGCACACATACCTTCGACATCCCCCGAAGCGGGGAACGCAGGCTCGTTTTGAATTACGACCAGACCATACCCGAATTCAACCAGCGCGACAACTGGAAATCTTTGGGCGGTTTCTTTTCCAGCAACAAGAAATTGAAGCTTCAGTTTTTCAAAGATTCCGAGAATCCGTACTACAACCAGGTATTCTATATGCCGGTTATCAATTACAACCTGTACGACGGACTCTCCCCGGGCATCCGGTTTACCAACAAGACGTTTTTGCAAAGGCCCTTAATTTTCGACGTGGCTCCCACCTATGCAGCGAAAGAACGCAACCTGGTGGGTTACGGGCGCATGAGCTACCTGCACTACCACGGCAAAAGCGGCTTTTACCTCACCAATTACAGCATACGGGGCTCCTCGAGCCATTTCCAGACCAACTCCCGCTATTCCACGGTGACCCCCTCGATCGCGTTCGGCTGGCGCCCGGCAGACCTGATTTCCAACGTCCGTTCGTTTTTGTTGCTGCGCCACGTGAATGTATTCCGGTCGATCGACCCCTCCCTGGGAGACCTGGAAACCGATCCCGATTACAGCGTTTTGAACCTGCGCTATACCCATCAGAACAACGGGATCATCAATTACCTTTCCTGGTTTGCCGATGCCCAGTATGCCGCCAATTTCAGCAAACTGTCTGTGAACCTCGAGTACAGGCGTTTGCTGGAGAGCAACCGGCAAATAAACCTCCGGCTATTCGGAGGTATGTTTCTGCACAACGAAACCAATTCTGACTATTTCAGCTTTGCGCTCGACCGCCCCACCGACTACCTCTTTGACTACAATTACCTGGGAAGGTCGGAGGATTCGGGCCTTTTCAGCCAGCAGATCATCATAGCCGAGGGCGGTTTCAAATCGAAGCTCGAAAATCCGTTCGCCAGCGATTGGATGGTAACCGGCAATGCGAGCTTTAACCTGTGGCGGTGGATAGAACTTTATGGAGACCTCGGATTTATGCGCTCGCGCGGCAGCGATCCACGCTTTGTCTACGACGCGGGTATCCGGCTGAATCTGGTTACCGACTACTTTGAGCTGTATTTGCCCCTGTATTCCAACAACGGATGGGAAATAGGGAATCCCGGATACGACGAGCGCATCCGTTTCCTCATTTCCCTGAGCCCGCGCACGCTGGTCGGATTATTTACACGGAAATGGTTCTAAAATTATTATATTGTCAAAAAATCACTTGATTTTTGATTGTTTTCTAATTTGTGTGGTCTTTATAACAATTTTGTTGAAATATCGTTAGAATTATCAGGAAGGGAAATTGGAAAAATCCCCCGACTTTGGTACTTTAGCGCTCCAGACCGGTCCAATCTATGAAAGTTCATCTCGATCCCGAAAAGGACATATCCTTCAGCGATTTCAGAGAACAGATCCTACAGGATTACCGAACAGCCCTTGTAAGCCGTGAATGCAGCCTGCTGGGCCGCCGGGAGGTGCTTACGGGCAAAGCCAAATTCGGCATCTTCGGCGACGGAAAGGAACTCCCGCAGCTGGCCATGGCCCGCGCCTTCCGAAACGGCGACTTCCGCAGCGGCTATTACCGCGACCAGACCTTTATGATGGCCCTGGGCCTGCTTACCCCTGAAAATTTCTTCCACGGGCTGTACGCCACAACCGATATTACCCTGGAACCCATGAGTGCCGGGCGCCAGATGGGAGGGCATTTCGGCACCTACAGCCTGAACGAAGACGGAAGCTGGAAAGACCTGACCGCACAACCCAACAGCAGCCCGGATATCTCCTGTACCGCTGGCCAGATGCCCCGCCTGCTCGGGTTGGCCTATGCGTCAAAGATTTACCGCAAGCTTCCGGAAATCCCGTCCGAGGGATTTTCGGAGAACGGCAATGAGGTGGCATGGGGGACCATCGGAAACGCAGCTACCAGCGAGGGCCATTTCTTTGAAACGGTTAACGCAGCCGGGGTGCTTCAGGTACCCATGGTAATCAGCGTCTGGGACGATGCCTTTGGCATATCCGTGCCGGCCAAATTCCAGACCACCAAAGAGGACATTTCCGAAATCCTGCAGGGCTTCCAGCGCGATGAGGATACCCCGGGATACGAGATCCTCAGGGTCCAGGGCTGGGATTATACCGCCCTGATCCACACCTACGAAAACGCGGCCGACATCGCCCGTGAGTTGCACGTCCCGGTACTGATACATGTAACGGAGCTCACGCAGCCCCAAGGGCATTCCACCTCCGGATCGCATGAGCGATACAAGTCGGAGAAACGGCTGCAATGGGAAAAGGAGCACGACTGCAACCTGATGTTCCGGAAATGGATTCTCGGCAACCGCATTGTGGATGAGGCCGAGCTCTCCGAGCTGGAAAAGGAGGTTAAGAAAGAGGTCAGGGCCGCCAAGAAAACGGCCTGGGCGGAGTTCCTGGAGCCTCAGAGGAAGCAGAAAAAGGAATTGCAGGCGCTGCTCGAGCAAGCCGCGAAAAGCAGCCCGAACAGCCGTTTTCTGACCAAGTTGAAAAACGACCTGATCGCCGTGGAGGAACCACTCAGGCGGGATATCATCTCCAAGGCCCGCAAGGCCCTTCGCTACCTGCTCGGCGAAAACAGCGCGCAGCAACAGGCCTTGCAGGAGTGGGTACGGCGCTATATGGAGGAAACCCAGCCCCATTACAGTTCGCACCTCCACAGCGAGCTTCCCGGAAAGGCCACGGAGGTAGTCGAGGTAAAGCCGGTTTACAAGGCCAGCCCGGAACTGGCAGACGGGCGCATTATTCTGCGCGATAATTTTGAGAAGCTTTTTGACCGGTATCCGCAGGCCCTCATCTTTGGGGAAGACAGCGGCACCATCGGCGACGTAAACCAGGGCCTGGAAGGCCTGCAAAAAAAGTTCGGCCCCTTGCGCATCGCCGATACGGGCATTCGCGAGGCCACCATCATCGGCCAGGGGATCGGCCTGGCGCTTCGCGGCCTGAGGCCCATTGCCGAGATCCAGTACCTGGACTACATTCTCTATGGCCTGCAAACCCTGAGCGACGACCTGGCCACCCTGCTCTACCGCACCGTCGGGAAACAAAAAGCGCCCCTGATCGTGCGCACCCGGGGACACCGCCTGGAGGGGATCTGGCATTCGGGCTCCCAGATGGGCGGGCTGCTGAACCTGCTGAGGGGCATGTATATCCTGGTGCCCCGCGACATGACCCGGGCCGCCGGTTTTTACAACACCCTGATGAAGAGCGACGAGCCTGCCCTGATCATCGAATGCCTGAACGGATACCGCCTGAAGGAACCCGTTCCGGAGAACCTGGGCGAGATATGCACGCCCATCGGACGCGTCGAAACCGTGCGGTCGGGCAAAGACATTACCCTGGTCTCGTATGGCTCCACGCTGCGCATCGTTGTGAAGGCCGCCGAAGAGCTCGAAGAAGTGGGTATCTCGGCCGAGGTGATAGACGCCCAATCGCTCCTGCCCTTCGACCTGGACCACGCCGTGATCCGGAGCCTGCAAAAAACCAACCGCCTGCTGGTTGTGGACGAAGATGTTCCCGGGGGCTGTTCGGCCTACCTCCTGCAACAGATCGTCGAGGTACAGGGGGGCTACCGGTACCTGGATGCTCCCCCTCAGACCCTGACCGCCAGCGAGCACCGCCCGGCCTACGCCAGCGACGGGGATTACTTCTCCAAACCCAGCACGGAGGATGTCTTCGAGAAGGTGTACGCCATGATGCACGAGGCCGACCCGGGCGAATTCCCGCCCCTGCTCTGAGATCGCCCTCAGGTTTCAGGCCTATTTCATAACCCCATAACCCGGCCCGGGCCTACCCTATTTTAACGGTAGGAAATATCGACTTGAATCCGGCATTCTAACGGGGATTCAGTACTGGGGCTTTCTGTCTCCTTTCTTCGGTTGTATTCCCGCGAAAAAACCGGCAGGATTCCGTATTTTAAGTAAGTTTGAAGCAGGCTCACAACGCACGCATCCATGGAAGAGATCCGCAAGCTGATTCGGGAACACTACGGCCTGGAAGCCATTTCCCT
>DATIPV010000139.1:0-10366 GCA_035471525.1 Robiginitalea sp. | reverse complement strand
GAAGATCCTGGCCGATACCATTACCCCGGTAAGCGTGTACCTGAAAATCCGGGACCGGTTCCCGGCCAGCATTTTGCTGGAGAGCAGCGACTACCATGCCAACGACAACTCGTTTTCGTATGTGTGCTGTAACCCCCTGGCAACGATCCGCGTGGAGAACGAAACCCTCTTCCGGGAATTTCCGGACGGCGAGAAAGAAGAAACGCCGATCGGCCCGCAGACGGATGTAGCCATGGAAATCCACCGGTTCGCGGCGGCCTTCCAGGTGGAAAAAAACGGCTTCAAATTCATCAACAACGGGCTTTTCGGCTATATGGCCTACGACGCCGTGCGTTATTTCGAAGACGTGGAGATCAGCCGCAAGCCGGATTCTCCCGGGATCCCCGACATTTACTATGCGGTGTACCAGAATATCATCGCCATCAACCACTTCAAGAATGAGGCCTACCTCTTTGCCCATTCGTACGACGGGCAGAACAACCTCCCCCTTCTGGAACAACTGCTATCGGTACAGACCTTTGCCTCGTACCGATTCCAGAAAGAAGGCGAGCGCCATTCCAACCTGGAGGATGCCGAATACCTGGAGCAGGTAGCCCTGGCGAAGAAGCACTGCGCCCGGGGGGACGTCTTCCAACTGGTACTGTCGCGCCGCTTTGCCCAGGGGTTCAAGGGAGACGAGTTCAATGTGTACCGGGCCCTGCGCTCCATTAACCCCTCGCCCTACCTCTTCTACTTCGACTACGGCAGTTTTAAGATCTTCGGCAGCTCGCCCGAGGCCCAGCTGATCGTCCACAAGGGAAAAGCCGAGATCCACCCGATTGCCGGCACCTTCAAAAGGACCGGAAACGACGAGGAAGACGCCCAGCTGGCCCGGCAACTGGCCGCTGACGAGAAGGAAAACAGCGAGCACGTAATGCTGGTGGACCTGGCACGGAACGACCTGTCGCGAAATGGAAACACCGTGCAGGTGGAAACCTTTCGGGAGGTCCAGTATTTCTCGCACGTCATTCACCTGGTGTCGAAAGTTACGGGCCGCAAGAAACCCGACAGCCCGACCATGAAAGTGGTGGCAGACACCTTTCCGGCCGGCACCCTCAGCGGGGCGCCCAAACATATGGCCATGCAGCTGATCGAGCGGTATGAGAAGACCAGCCGCACCTATTACGGGGGTGCCATCGGCTTTATGGCTTTTGACGGGGACTTTAACCACGCCATTATGATACGGACCTTTCTGAGCAAGAACCACACCCTGTACTACCAGGCCGGGGCGGGTCTGGTGGCCGCTTCCGACCCGCAGGCGGAGTTGCAGGAAACCTACAACAAACTGGGGGCCCTGGACCAGGCCCTGGCAATCGCAGAATCGCTCTGACATGAAAAAGGTGCTGGTTATCGACAATTACGACAGCTTTACGTACAACCTGGTCCATTACCTGGAAGAAATGAACTGCGAGGTACACGTCAAAAGGAATGACAGGCTGGAACTGAAGGAGGTGGAGGCATTCGATCGCATCGTGCTTTCTCCCGGGCCGGGCATTCCGGACGAAGCCGGCCTGCTCAAGCCCATCATAGCCCGATTTGCGGCCGAAAAGCGAATCTTCGGGGTGTGCCTCGGGCAGCAGGCCATCGCAGAGGTGTTCGGGGGGAGCCTGTTGAACCTCGACCGGGTTTACCATGGGGTGGCCACGGAGATCGAGGTGGTAAAGCCGGATTATATCTTCAACGGGCTGCCGCAGCGGCTCAGGGTTGGGCGGTACCATTCCTGGGTGGTGCACCCCGAACTGCCAGACTGCCTGGAAGCGACCGCCCGAGACGACCGGGGCGGGATTATGGCCCTGCGGCACCGGCAATACGACGTGCGGGCCGTACAGTTCCACCCCGAATCGGTGCTGACCCCCGAAGGTAAAAAGATGCTGGCCAACTGGTTAAACGAGGAATCATGAAAGAAACCCTAAACAAACTCATTGAACATCAGCTGCTGAGCCGGAAGGAGGCCCGGCAGGCCATGGTGGAAATCGCAAGCGGCAATCAGAATACCAGCCAGATCGCCGCCTTTCTCACGGTCTATATGATGCGCAGCGTGAGCACCGAGGAACTCGAGGGGTTCCGGGATGCCCTGCTGGAACTCTGCCTTCCGGTAGACCTGGGCGGCCGACAGGCTATTGACCTCTGCGGTACCGGGGGAGACGGGAAGAATACCTTTAATATATCCACCCTCGCCTCCTTCGTGACGGCCGGAGCCGGAATCCCGGTAGCCAAGCACGGCAACTACGGCGTGTCTTCCCATTGCGGGAGCAGCAACGTGCTGGAGTTCCTGGGTATCCGTTTTTCCAACCAGGCCGATTTTCTGAAGCGCTGCCTGGAGCAGACGGGCATCTGCATCCTGCACGCCCCCCTCTTCCACCCGGCCATGAAACACGTGGCCCCCATTCGCAGGGAACTGGCCGTCAAAACCTTTTTCAACATGCTCGGACCCATGGTAAATCCGGCCTCCCCGAAATACCAGATGGTAGGCGTCTTTAACCTGGAACTGGCCCGGATGTACGGGTACCTGTACCAGAATACAGACAAGACCTACAGCATTCTGCACGGCCTGGACGGCTATGACGAAATTTCACTGACGGGGTCCGCGAAATGGATCGGAAACCATACCGAAACCGTCCTGAACCCGGAAGATTTCGGGATGCATGCGCTGGAGCCCGAAGCCATCTTCGGAGGCGAGAGCATCGAAGAAGCGGCGCAGATCTTCCTGTCGGTTTTGCAGGGCAAGGCCACCGAAGCACAGCGGGACGTGGTTTGCGCCAATGCGGCCCTGGCCATCGCCACCGTAAGGGGCAACAACCTTACGGAAGCCGTATCGGAGGCCCGGGAAGCCCTGGATAGCGGCCGGGCCCTGGAAGCCTTCCGCAAATTGCAAAAACTGAGCGCAGACCATGGTTGAAGCAAACGCCATAACGGCCGGGATTAAAGCCGGGGTCGGAGGGGTCCCTGAGAGGGGGTTGCGGTTGGTTGGACTATCTTTGCTGTCGGGGGGCGCGCCCCATGCAAAGCCCAATGCCGGCCCGGGAAATCGATCCTCCCACTTAATCGGGCAGGCCCACTGAAAACAGAGACATGGATATCCTACAGCAGATAGCGGCCGACAAAAGGCGCGAAGTAGCCCTGAAGCAAAAATGGGTCCCCGAAAGCCAGCTGCGCCATGCCAGGCTGTTCTCCCTACCCACCCGTTCCATGAGGGCTTCCCTGCAAAAGCAGGCCTTTGGGATTATCGCCGAACACAAAAGGCGTTCCCCTTCCCGGGCGGTGATCAATCAGAAAGTGCCGCTTCCCGAGGTGGTCTGCGGATACGAAAAGGCCGGGGCAGGGGCTGTTTCGGTGCTTACCGACGGCACCTATTTCGGCGGCTCCCTGGACGACCTGGTCCTGGCACGGGCCTGCACGAATTTGCCTGTCCTGCGCAAGGAATTCATCCTGGATCCCTACCAGGTTGTGGAGGCCCGCGCCAATGGGGCCGACGCCATCCTGCTGATAGCCGCCCTGCTGGCCCGCCCTGAGATCGAGGCGCTGGGCAGGCTGGCCCACGAGTTGGATATGGAGGTACTGCTGGAGGTGCACAGCGCAGCCGAACTGGAAGAGGCCTGGGTACCGGGCCTGGATATGATCGGGGTAAACAACCGCAACCTGAAAACCTTTGAAGTTTCCCTGGATACCAGCCGGCAGCTGGCCTCCCTGATCCCCGACTCGGCCCTGCGCATATCGGAGAGCGGCCTGGGCCAGGCAGCGCAGCTCCGGGAATTGAAAGCCCTGGGATACGGTGGTTTCCTGATGGGCGAATCGTTCATGAAACGGGCAAACCCGGGGGCCGCCCTGCAGGGTTTCCTGAAAGAACTGCAAGGATGAAACTAAAAGTCTGCGGCTTGAAATACAACCCCCTGGAGGTGGCATCCCTGAGGCCTGATTACATAGGCTTCGTCTTCTGGGAGGGTTCGGCCCGCCACATGACGGAACCCCTGCCAAAGGGGCTGCCGGTCCCCCCGCACCGCGTGGGGGTCTTCGTAGATGCCGCCCCCTTCTATATCCTTGAAAAATGCCGGGAATATGGGTTGGCCCTGGTGCAGCTGCACGGCTCGGAAACGCCGGCTTACTGCCGGGAGCTCAAGGAACAAATGCTTCAGGCATCCCACACGCCCCCCCGTCTGATCAAGGCTTTTGCCGTGGGGGACGGCTTCGATTTCGGCCCGCTGCAGACCTATCTCCCCTGGGTCGATTTTTTCCTTTTCGACAGCCGGGGGCCCCTGCCGGGTGGCAATGGCACCGGATTCGACTGGAGGCAGTTGGAACGCTATCCGTTTGACAAACCCTATTTTTTAAGCGGGGGGATTTCCGAAGGGGACCGGGAGCGGCTTACCGCCTTTTGCCAAAGCCCTGCGGCCCGGCATTGCCATGCCCTGGATGTGAACAGCCGCTTTGAACTGGAACCCGGGCGCAAAGACATCCTGCGCCTGAAACGCTTTATGGAAGCAGGCCTCCGGCCGGGCTTCCCCTCTTAATTTACAGTCTATGAGCCAATACCATGTTGACGAAAACGGGTTTTACGGGGAGTTCGGGGGTGCCTTTATCCCCGAAATGCTCTACCCCAACGTAGAGGAACTGCGCACCCGTTACCTGGATATACTCGCCGACCCGTCCTTCCAGGCCGAATTCCGTCAGCTGCTCCGCGATTACGCGGGGCGGCCCACGCCCCTGTACTATTCGCGGCGCCTCTCGGAAAAATACGGCAGCAAAATCTACCTGAAACGCGAAGACCTCTGCCACACAGGCGCCCACAAGGTAAACAACACCATCGGGCAGATTTTGCTGGCCAAACGCCTGGGCAAGACCCGGATCATCGCCGAGACAGGGGCCGGGCAGCACGGGGTGGCCACGGCGACCGTCTGCGCCCTCATGGGCCTGCCCTGCGTGGTCTACATGGGCGAGGTATACATCGCCCGGCAGGCACCCAACGTGGCGCGCATGAAACTCCTGGGGGCCGAGGTACGGGCGGCCACCTCCGGGAGCCGCACCCTGAAAGACGCGACCAACGAGGCCATCCGGGATTGGATCAACAACCCGGTAGACACCCATTACATTATCGGCTCTGTGGTGGGCCCCCACCCCTACCCGGATATGGTGGCCCGCTTCCAGTCGGTCATCTCCGAGGAAATTCAGGCCCAACTGCAGGAAGCGGAAGGCCGTCCCGACCCGGATTACCTGGTGGCCTGCGTAGGCGGGGGCAGCAATGCCGCAGGGGCTTATTACCACTACCTCGACCGTTCCCATGTAAAGATCCTGGCAGCCGAAGCCGCCGGTAAAGGGGTCGACTCGGGTGAGAGCGCCGCTACCTCGGCCCTGGGAAGGGTGGGGATCATACACGCCAGTAAAACCCTGCTCATGCAGACCGACGACGGGCAGATCACGGAGCCGTATTCCATTTCGGCCGGCCTGGACTACCCGGGCGTGGGGCCCATGCACGCCCACCTGTTCGCCACCGGCCGGGCCGCCTTCGTGCCCGTTACCGATGCCGAAGCCATGGAAGCGGGGCGCGAACTGGCCGAACTCGAAGGCATAATTCCAGCCATAGAGACCTCACACGCCCTTGCCCTGCTGGCCAAGGGCGCCATTCCCAAAGGTTCCCTGGCCGTGATTAACCTTTCCGGCAGGGGCGATAAGGACCTGCAGACCTATATCGATTATTTCAAGCTCGCCTAACCCAACCCCATGTCAAGCGCATCCTCCACACCCTCAAATCGAATCCAGGCAGTGCTTTCCAAACCCGGGAAGCTCCTCTCCATTTACTTCACAGCAGGCTTCCCCGAGCTGGAAGAAACGGTGCCCATCCTGCGCGAACTCGAGGCAGCCGGGGCCGACCTGGTCGAGATCGGCCTGCCCTTCAGCGACCCGCTGGCCGACGGCCCCACCATCCAGCAGAGTTCCACCCACGCCCTGCAAAACGGCATGACCACGACCCGGCTTTTTGAACAGTTGAAAGACATCCGCCGGGAAGTGAGCCTCCCGCTCATTTTGATGGGCTACTTTAACCCCGTGCTCCAGTACGGCGTGGAGCATTTTTGCCAGAGGTGCGCCGAAGTGGGAATAGACGGGCTGATCCTGCCCGATCTTCCGCTGGATATATACGAAAAGGAGTACCGGCCGGTACTGGAGCGCCACGGGCTGAGCATGGTGTTTCTCATTAGCCCGCAGACCAGCGACGCGCGCATCAGGCAGATCGACGCAGCATCCGACAGCTTTATCTACATGGTGAGCTCGGCCAGTACAACCGGGGTGCAGCAGGGTTTCGGGCCGGCCCAGCAGGCGTACTTCGAGCGCATCCATTCCCTCCGGCTCCGACATCCGCAGCTGGTAGGTTTCGGCATTGGCGATGCGGAGAGCTTCCGGGCCGCCACCCGCCACGCGAAAGGGGCCATCATCGGTTCGGCCTTTATCCGCCTGCTTCGCCAGCAGGGCATAGCGGGTATACGTGAATTCATAAAAGGAATCCGGCCATGAGCAATTTCCTGAACAACTGGAAGATGGTGATCGCCCTTTGTCTGACCCTGGGCCTGGCCCCCTTTTTGCCCGAGCCGCACATCTGGGGCAAATTGCGCTGGGTGGCCGGCGGGGCGCGGGGCATGGCCGCCATGGATTGGTTCGACCTGCTGTTCCACGGCCTTCCCTGGCTGCTGTTGCTCCGGTTGCTTATCCGGACCCTGGCCCGCATCCCGCAAAAAAAATAAGGCAGGGGCCAAAAAATTCTGCCAACTGTATGGAATCACCCCTGTGATTTTAGCCACACTTGTGTTACCTTGACAACCCGATCCTGAAGGTTCGGCCCAAACCAGCCATCCCATGAAAAAAGGCCTATTCCTTGTTTTTTTAAGCGCGACCCTGGCAGGACTCAGCCAGGAAAAAGCGATCCTGGATGCCCAGGTGCGCCACACCATAGACGAGCTCATCGACTTTATCGCCATCCCGAACGACGCCCTCAACCATGCCGATATCAACCGCAACCTCAGCTGGCTGACCCGCAAATTCAGCGAACGCGGCTTTAATACCAGCGAGCTGCCCACATCGGGGGAATCGTTGTTCTTTGCAGCCTTGCCCATGCAGAACGGCAAGCCCACCCTGTTGCTGTACATGCATTTCGACGGACAGTCGGTGGACCCATCCCGCTGGGATCAGCCAGACCCCTACAAGGTGGTTGTAAAAGCGCCTGACGGTACGGGAGGCTGGCAGTTGCGGTCCGTAGACGAACTCTCGAACGGGATCGAGGACGACTGGAGGCTGTTCGGCCGCTCAGTCTCGGACGACAAGGGGCCCATCGTAATGCTGCTGAACGCCGTGGACCTGATCCGGAAGAACGGCACGGAACTCCCCTACAACCTCAAAGTGATCCTCGACGGGGAGGAAGAGCGCAGCAGCAAACCCCTGGCGGAAGCCGTGGGCACCTACAAGGAACTCTTGCAGGCCGATTACCTGCTTATCGCCGACGGGCCCATGCACTATTCCGGACGCCCCACCCTGGTGTATGGCTGCCGGGGCGTTACCACCATGAGCCTGACCACCTACGGACCCATACGGCCCCAGCACAGCGGGCACTACGGAAATTACGCCCCCAACCCGAATTTACAGCTGGCACAGATCCTGGCCAGCATGAAGGACGACCAGGGGCGGGTGACCATTCCCGGCTACTACGACGGCATTCGCCTGAGCGAGTCGGAAATGGCGGTGTTGCGGGCAGTCCCCGACGACCCGGAGCGCATCGACGCCGACCTGCAGATCGGCCGCCCCGACCGGGTGGGTTCTTTTTATCAGGAAGCCATGCAGTACCCCTCCCTGAATGTGCGGGGCATGGCCTCGGCCTGGGTCGGGCCCCAGGCGCGCACCATCGTGCCGGCCACGGCAACGGCCGAGCTGGACCTGAGGCTGGTTCCCGAAACGGACGGCACCCGTCTGAAGCAGTTGGTAAAAAAACACATCGAAAGCCTGGGGTACCAAATTACCGATACGGTGCCGGATGCCCGGATGCGCGCCTCAGACACACGCTGGGTAACTGTAACGGAAAGCGAGGTTACAGACGCCTTCCGCACCTCCCTGGACCATCCGTTCGGGCAACACCTGGTATCGCTTATGGGATCGGCTTTCGGGGAGCCGGTCGTGCAAATCAGGATTACAGGAGGCACCGTGCCTATTGCGCCCTTTGTCAACGCCCTGCGCATCCCGGCCTTTATAGTGCCCATGGTGAACCCCGACAACAACCAACACAGCCCTAACGAGAACCTGCGTATCGGGCAGATCGGCTATGGGCTGCGGGCTTTGGTCGGCATCCTAACCCAACCCTTTTCAGGGTAGGCCCCCCGCCCCGAAAGACCTCAGGGGCGTCAGGCCGAATTCCGGCTGGCGTTGATATTTCCGTACAGGGAACGGGTGACGATCTTTTCGTAAAGCTCGCGGAACTCGGAGCCCTTCCCGAGTTTCTGCAGGGCGTACTGCTGGATCACCAGCAGCGGCAGAACGATGTCTTCCCGGATCTTGATCGATTCGCGGGAAACCGATTCATCTTCCATCAGAATCTTGCTGCCCGATATCTGGAGCAGCATTTTTTTGGACAACAGGTATTCCTGGTACAGGATATTCCAGAATGCCCCGTATTCCGGGTCTTCTTTCATGTAACTGGTCAGTTCAAAGTAGCTCTTGGTAAGCGACATCATGCTGTTGAGCATGAGTGCCTGGAAAAAGGGGACCTCCCGGTAGAGCCGCTTCAATTCGGCCAGGCGTCCCTGATCTTTCAGGGCCTGGAGCGCGGTACCTATCCCGAAATACCCTGGCACGTTCTGTTTGAGCTGGCTCCAAGACCCTACAAACGAGATGGCTCGCAGGTCGCTCAGCTCCAGTTTCTCCTTGTTGCCCCGTTTGCCGGGGCGGCTGCCGATATTGGCCTTGTTGTAAAATTTAAGGGTGCTGCGGTGCTCCAGGTAGGGCATGAATTTTTCGTGGTGCTTCAGGGCGTTGTATTTGTCGAAGCTGATCTCCGACAAGGCCTCGATGAGTTCGCGGTTGGCCGGGCTAATTTCGTTCTCCTTCCCGAAGATGGTATTCGACAGGCCGGCCGTAAGCAGTTGTTCCCCGTTGTGCATGAACTGCTCCACCGTGCCATAGGTGGAGGTGATGGTCTGCCCCTGCACCGTGAGCTGGATTTCGTGGTTGGCGATGGTCTTGGTCTGTGCTGCGTAGAATCTGTGGGTCTTGCCCCCGCCCCGGGCAGGAGGGCCGCCCCTGCCGTCGAAAAAGATGGCTTTGATCCGGTTGCGGCGACAGACCCGGGAAAGGTTTTCCTTGGTCTTGAAGATAGACCAGTTGGCTTTGAGGTAGCCCCCGTCCTTGGTGCCATCTGAGAAGCCGAGCATCATGGTTTGCTGGTCGCCCCGAGACTCCAGGTGAGCCCGGTATTGCGGGAGGTCGAAGAGCGCCTGCATGATGGCTTCCGATTCCTCCATGCCCTTCATGGTCTCAAAGAGCGGGATGATGTCGAAAGTAATGGCCTTATCGGCCCAGCCGCACCAGCGGAACAGGCCGTACACAAAAAGTACCGAGAAGATATCCTCCGAATTGCTGATGATATACCGGTTGCAGCCTTCCTCCCCGTTCCGTGCCTGGATGTCTCCCAGTTGGGAAATATTGGCCAGGGTGTCGGAGACGATCGGGTCGTCGTAGGCCCCGGGGTCGATCAGGGGCTTTTCCTGCAGCAGCAATCCGACCAGGGCCTGGGGGCTCAGCTCCTCGAGCGATTCCCGGATAATCCCGTTGCGTTGCAGTACCGCCTCTACTACCCTGATATGGGCGCTGTGGTCCTGGCGGATGTCGAGTGTGGCGAAATGGGTCTTGAACAGCCGCACCTTATCCATAAAGAAGTCGAGTTCCTTCAGGTAGAGCCCGTAGTACTCGCCGATGAGGACTTCCCGTACCTGCTGCAGGGGCCCCATTATTTCATCGAGGGCAAGGGTCTTGCGGCGGTCGAACATAGCCACGTAGACCTTGTTTCGCAACTCCTGCAGGGTTTCCTGCACCCCCCGGAACGAAATCTTCTTGTGCAGCTCCTTCAGGTCGTTGTAATAGCATTTCATCAGGGTGGTGCGGAGCTCGTCGGCCACGTCGCGCGTAATCCCGGCAGTCACGAAGGGGTTGCCGTCCCGGTCCCCGCCCGGCCAGAAGCCGAGCTTGATGATGTCGGGGTTGTTGTATGACTCGTTTCCGATACTGTTCTTGATGTAGGCATACAGATCGCCAACGGCCTGGTAGTACACATGGCGCAGCGTATATATGATGTTCTTTG
>DATIPV010000138.1:0-3451 GCA_035471525.1 Robiginitalea sp. | reverse complement strand
GGAGGGTTTGACCACAAATTCCAGGATTTCCGCATTCAGGTTGTTGAGCCGGGTAAAGGCCACCACTTCGCCTTTGCGGAGGTGGCGGAAAATGTTGTTGGCCGCCAGCAGCTTTTTGTTGATCAGGGTATCAACCCCTATGGACTGGGAAATCTGGAAGTAATCCATGTTCTCGACAAGGGCGATGGTCTTTTTCAGATGCCTGGACTTGGCCACCAGGCAGCTCATGATATTGGTCTCCGAATTCCCGGTTACGGCGATAAAGGCGTCCATGGAGTCGAGGGATTCTTCATCCAGGAGTTCCACATTGCGGCAATCCCCGTTGATCACCAGGGCATTGGGCAGGGAATCGGCGATATCGAAGGCCTTGTTCTTGTCCTTTTCGATCAGCTTTACATTGAAGCGCTTGTCGCAGAGGTCGCGGGCCGTTTTGATCCCGATCTTGCTCCCCCCCAGAATCATGACGTTCCGGATCTCTTCCCGCTTTTTGCCCGAGAGGTTGTAGAGCTCTTCCATCCCCTTGTGGTCGGTGATGAAATAGACCTGGTCCTCTTCCATAAAAACGGTGTCTCCCCGGGGGATAAGGGTAAACTGGGTCCCATGCCGCTGCAGGGCTATGGGCATGAAGTGCAGGCCGGGGTACACCTCGGCTGCATCTTTGACCATCAGGCCGATAAACGGGGCACCCTTGGGCAATGTTACCCCCACCATGATCAGCAGCCCTTCCTCGAATTCGTACGTATCGTTAAAAGCGGTCTGGTCGAGCAGGAGCTGGATTTCCTCGGCTGCCAGTTCTTCGGGGGAAATCAGCTCGTCGATGCCGAGTTCCGAAAAACGGATTTTATCGCGGTAATCCAGGAATTCGATATTGCTGATCCGCGCAATGGTGCGCTTGCACCCCAGTTGCTTGGCCAGCATGCACAGGGTTATATTCGTGGTCTCGGAAGAGGTGACCCCGATAACCAGGTCTGAGCCGGCCACCTGGGCATCCTTGAGCAGGGAAATGCTGGTGGCATCTCCCCTCAACACACGAATGTCGAGATGCCCCTCGGCATAGGCCAGGCTCTCCTTATTGGTGTCGATCAGGGTAATATCTTGAGATTCGTACGAAAGTAGTTTGGCGAGATGAAAGCCTACCTCTCCGGCACCGGCAATGATAATCTTCATTCAGTTTGGCGTTGAAGCGGAGTATGGCGAGCAACCGGGCGCGCCCCGCCCAGCAAAATTACGCAATTTTATCATTTTCAAAGCACTCGCAATACAGGTGGCAGTAAATCCGGGACGGCAGATCCGGGCATCCGAATCCGGGGTATTGTAGTATCTTTGACCCCAAATACGTGCCAGGCATGAGCAAGGAAATTGTACCCTACCAGGAATCGGAGCTGGGCAAGAAAGATCAGGTACGCCGAATGTTCGACACCATCTCCGGAAGGTACGACGGCCTCAACCGGCTCATCACCCTGGGGGTGGACCAGCGCTGGCGCAGGCGACTGGTGCGCCTGGTGGCGGCCCGCAAGCCGGATTCCGTGCTGGACGTAGCCACGGGAACCGGAGACCTGGCCCTGGCCCTGACCCGTACCGGGGCCGACCGCATCGTGGGCCTCGACCTGGCGGCGGGCATGCTGGAGATTGGCCGGATCAAAGTGGCCGACCGGGGCCTGGAAAGCCGCATCGAGCTCATACAGGGCGACAGCGAAGCCCTGCCCTTCCCCGATGCCAGTTTCGACGCGGTTACTGTGGCCTTCGGCGTTCGGAACTTCGAGAACCTGGAATTGGGGCTCTCGGAGATCTACCGGGTGCTTCGCCCGGGGGGCATCCTGGCCGTTCTGGAGACCTCCGTTCCCGAAAAACAACCCTTCAAATGGGGCTACCACCTGTATTGCAATACGTTCCTGCCCGTGGTTGGCCGCCTGATCTCGGGCGACGCCTCGGCCTACCGCTATCTTTCGCAGTCGGCAGCGAACTTTCCGTACGGGGAACGCTTCAACAATATTTTGGGGAAAATCGGGTTTATAGGAGTGAATCACCTGCCGCAGGCCTTCGGGGCCGCCGCGATTTACACTGCCGAAAAATAAGGGTATGAGGAAGTTTCTGACGCTATGTTGTACCCTGGCCGCATGCCAGGTGGCTTTGGCACAGTTCAATGAAGACCCCATTGCGAATCTGGAGAACGAAGACAAGAAACTGCTCAACTGGGGGTACTTTTTGGGGTTTAACCAATACGATTTCAAGTTCGAATACCGCAACGACCTGCCCGAGATAGGGGTCGACAAATCGTTCGGATTCAATGTGGGGCTGATCGGGGAGCTGCGGCTGAACGAGTTCCTGGACCTGCGCTTTGAGCCGGGGCTCTTCTACAGCACCCGCATGCTCGGCTTCCCGGGTCTGACGCCCCCCGAGGCCTTTCGCGAGGTCAAGTCGACCTACATCTCCTTTCCGCTCCTGCTGAAGGTAAGCGCCAGGCGCATCGGTAACTGGAAGCCCTATGTGATCGGCGGGGTCGGAATGGCCCTGAACCTGGGTTCCAACGAAGATTCCCTGGACGACAACAGCAGCGGTACCTTTCGGATGAAAAAGCTGGTCTACAATTACGAACTCGGCTTTGGTATCGACTTCTACCTGGAGTACTTCAAGTTTTCGCCCTCCATACGGGGGGTGTTTGCCCTTTCCGACGAACTGGTGCCCGACAACGACCCGAACAGCCCCTGGACCGGGAACATCGAGGCCCTCAAGACGCGGGGCATCTTTATCAACTTCACCTTTGAATAGTACCGTCGCCACGGCGGCGGATCTCGTAGAGCAGTATGGCGGCTGCCGTGGCCACATTCAGGCTTTCGGCCCTGCCGAAGGCCGGGATGGAAACCGTTGCCGTAATCAGGCTGCGAACCGATTCGCCCAGGCCGTGTGATTCGCTTCCCACGACCAGCACCCCGGCCTGCGGCAGGGATTCAGACCCTACCGGGCGGCCCTCCATGCTGGCGCCGTAGACCGGTACCGGGCAATCCCCGAGCATTTCCGGCAGCGGGGCATAGTGCAGCCGCACCCGGGCGATGGAGCCCGTGGTGGCCTGCAGCACTTTGGGGTTAAAGGCATCCACCGTATCGGGGGAGCAAAGCAGCTGCCCGATCCCGAACCAGTCGCAGAGCCTGATAAGGGTGCCCAGGTTGCCCGGATCCCGCACCCCGTCCAGGGCCAGCACCCAGTCGGTGAATTGCAGGGGCTCCGCCTCCGGGATACGGAAAACCCCCAGCACTTTGTTGGGCTGCACCAGGCTGCTCACCGTACCGAGGTCCTTTTCAGAAATGGGGATCGCTTCCGGAAACAGGTCCGGATCTGTGGTGTACACCTGCTGAGCGTCCAGGGGGGAAGCCAGCAAATCGGCAACCAGCTTCACCCCTTCCGCCACGAACAGGCCGTGGCGCTGGCGGTACTTTTTTTGCCGCAGACTCCG
>DATIPV010000137.1:0-2333 GCA_035471525.1 Robiginitalea sp. | reverse complement strand
GAAGTTTCAAAGCTTCCTATAAGATTATGCCCCAACTCACGGCCAACATGACCATGAGTGCAGATTACCAGAACGAGTTCCTGACAGCCGCCCGGAGGCCGGAGTCTTTCAATGCACTTCTGTTCGGGGGGGCGGAGAACCCAACCTCCGGTTTTCAACAACAGGCCAGCACGCGCCAGTTCAGCTATAATCAGGTAACTTCCCTGAATTACCAGAATTCCTGGGGAGATCATTCCGTAGACGCCGGGGCCTATATGGAGTATTTCAAGGCGCATTTCCGACAGTTCGGATATACTGCCAACGGACTCGATCCGAAGACCTTCTATCCCGGGGACGGATCCGGCCTGATCCCCGTGCGGTACGATGCGGAGGCAGAAGCCCTGTTGTTCGTCGACACCGCGAATGCCGAGCGCCTGGATGCAGGACTTTTCTCCTATTTCGCCCAGGTAGATTACGACTTCGCCCGACGCTTCGGGTTTACGGGTACCTTAAGGAGGGATGCCTCCTATCGTTTTTCAGAAAGCAACAAATGGGGCACGTTCTATTCCCTGGCGGGCAGATGGAACATACACAACGAGGTTTTCATGGAAGACTCCCCCTTCGATCAGCTGAAGCTCAGGGCATCTTACGGCAAGGCAGGGAACCAGCGCATCGCCGGCGGAAATTATTTTACCGCACCTGACCTGACCAGGAATTTTTATGCCACCGGCACGGGATATGCCGGGTTTAACTCCGTTTTCCTTTCGCAGATCGCAAATACCACCCTGCGCTGGGAAACGGTTGCCCAGTTCGACGTGGGCGTCGATTTCGAGGTGTTCGACCGTCGCCTGCGGGGCAGCATAGACTACTACAGCAAGGAAACGACCGACCTCTTTCAAAGCAGCCCCGTATCTGCCATCAATGCGGTTACTTCCCTGAATGACAATATCGGGAGTCTCACCAACCAGGGGTTTGATTTCACGGCCAGCTATCACCTGATCCGGAGCCCCGAACCGGAAGGGTTTAACCTGGTCCTGAATGCCGTGGGCAATTTCAATGAAACCCTCGTCGACAATATCCCGACCCAAAACGGACAGCGGCTCAACCCGGATGGGGTTACCGGAACCCGGAACGGGGGCATCCTGAACGAATATTTCGTAATACGCTATGCAGGGGTCAACCCCGCCAACGGGAACCTGCTTTTCCTGACAGCGGACGGGGAGGTTACCGAGAATCCGAATGCCGATACCGACCGGGTATGGCTTGGGAAGAGCCTGATCCCGAAATGGCAGGGAAGCTTTGGGTTCAATATAGACTACAAAGGGTTTTTCCTGACCACTCAGTTCAATTATGTAACGGGGGTGGATCGTATAGACGGCGACCTGGCGAACTTCCAGGACCCCAATAACATTGGTGTGTTTCGGAGTTCCCGCGATTTGTTAAGGGCCTGGACCCCAGACAACCGCGTTACCGACATCCCTTCCTACGACGCCTTTAACCGGGATGCCTTTACGGGAAATTCGGACAGGTACCTCAGGGAAGCAGACTACCTGCGCATGCGTTTTCTGCAGCTCGGGTACAGATTCCCGCAGCGGTACCTGGAGAACACGGGCATTTCGCGC
Organism: Robiginitalea sp.; assembly: GCA_035471525.1. Lineage (GTDB taxonomy): Bacteria > Bacteroidota > Bacteroidia > Flavobacteriales > Flavobacteriaceae > Robiginitalea. The sequence continues at coordinate 732 of DATIPV010000137.1, read as the reverse complement.
CTGCAGATTTTTGGCAATGCAGAGAACCTGTTCACGCTCTCGAAATGGAGGGGTTTTGATGCCGAGGCGCAGACAAACACCAACCTGTTATACCCAACGCCCCGGATTTTATCAGTGGGATTTGAAATAGGATTTTAAAAAAGATAGCGATGAAAAATACTAAATACCTACTCACAGTTATACTGGTCCTTATCGGCCTGACTGCCTGTAATGATGCCATCGATATAGAACAGAAGGGACGCCTGGATGCCGATACCGCATTTGAAACGGTGGAAGATTTGCAGGCGGGTCTTTTTGGGGTGTACGACCGGTTCGATATTACCCCGGATATCGCCTTTCAGTCTATCTTTACGGATGAGCTTTCCATTGGTTTTGACAACGGCGGGCAGGGGCTTGCCGATTACGGCTTTGTGCTGAATGCCGGCAGTACGGCGCCCGCCACCTTCTGGGTGAATGGATATGTGCAGCTGAATTTTGTCAACCGGCTCATAGAGGCGGCCCAGAACCTGCCTGCGGAAGAAATTGCCGAGGACCCGGACACGTATAACCAGATTCTGGGCGAATCCTATGCGCTTCGGGCCTGGGGTCATTTTATAATGCTTTCGTACTTCTCAACGGACTATACCGACGACAATGCCCTGAGCATTATCAATCTCGATTTTGTTCCCACCATCGACCAGCAGTTGCTGCGAAATACCAACGGGGAAACCTTTTCCCTGATCGATGCGGATC
>DATIPV010000136.1:0-2166 GCA_035471525.1 Robiginitalea sp. | reverse complement strand
GGAGTTTTCTGAAAAAGGAGATCATAAACTTGCGGCTATTTGTTCCTGAACCAGGGTAAGGAGTTCGAGGGTCTGCTGATAGGTGGAATCTGAATTGTAATACAGTTGCTCCAGAAAAGTCATGGTCACTTTCAGATAATTCTCCAGGGTCGCCATGAGTTGTCCGGGCGTAGTCATTCGCTCAAGTATTTCCGGCTGGTTTTCGTGGCTCAAAGTGCTAATTTCGTTGGAATACAGGGCATCCCGAAACGATTTCTGGACCTCGCTCATCAACCCGTCTTCAAACATCTGCAATCCGTTCAAGTCAGAGTAATGTTGTTGCAGGGCAATGCGAAGCGCATCGCTCCGCAAAAGGGAGAGCTTTCCGGTGCTTTGCATTTCATCAAACGTAATCCGGGCGGGATTGAACTGATTCCGGGCCAGGACATAAAAAAGGCTTTGGCCCAGGCTGAGCCTTTTCATTCCCGAAAGGCCTGCGAATGTTTTCTCGGCTTGAACATAATAACGCCAACCCCTGACATACTGCCCGTTATTTTTTCCGAGGGAATCCAGTACCGGGAGGGCGAGCAAAATCCTGATCTCTGCATCGTCTTTCACCTCCCCGATTTCTTTCAGGTCCTGTTTGAGCTCATTTTCAAGGCGCAGGAGCAAGGCGTGTTCTTCCAGTCGGGCTTCCCGGTCGTTGTCCCAGGTATTGACCTGTAGAGCCAGCAGGATCCCGATCACCACCAGCAAGATCTCCCCCAGGGCATACAGGAGGTATTTGCTCAGTTGGCTTTCGGCGAGCAGGCGCTGGCGGAGTTTTCTGAAAAAGGCAATCATGGATCGTTTTTCTTTCCGGACTTAATCCAACGCCATAGCAACCTTATCCCCAACCTGGCGAAGAGGATAATCGCAAACAGCGTAATGATATCGATAGCTTCCAATGGAAAGGGTATAACGCCTCAGGTCAGCCGGTAACGCCGTCCCCGTCTATATCCCTGGAAAGGTGCTCTTCCAGGGCTACCAGCGTTTTCCGCAGCAATTCCCTGGTGGCGGCCAGGTCGGTTTCCAACTGGTCGATCCGCTCTTCCAGGCCCTGCGCCTTTTTTTCCTGTTTGTCGATTTCGTTTTGTTGGACGAGGTCCCAGAATATTCCCATGAGTCGCTTTTTAGGTGGTACGTTTCGTAAGTCAATAGGCATCCCGGTTAAGGGCATCCGCTACAAGTTAATGAAATACCCCTGATTGCCCGTCCTTTATTTGTAGGCGACAAGCCAAATTGCGGAATTTACGGCCTGTACCAGGCCCGGTTAGTCCCATACAAACCGCCAGCTCCCGTCGGGCTGCCGTTTCCAGACGGTGTGGAAAATACCTGTTTGGGTCTGGGCGGCACCGGTTGAATCGGCGATCGTCAGCGTGTAAGACCCGTAGGTATAGCCCAGGTCGCCTGAGGCTGATACCTCCACGAAATCGGGTTTCCAGTCGAGCCTGACCCTGGAAGGATCGGAAGGGCGCTCGGCAAACCACTGCCTGATTGCCTCCCGCCCGCGAACAACCTGATTGTTCCGCATTAGCACGGCATCTTCGGCGGCAAAGGCCAGGAAGGCCGGTTCGATGCCCGAATCCAGGGCCGTTCGGGCAAAGTCTGCTTCCGCCTGGATTATTTCCTGTTTCCATTGTGCCGTCTGGTCGTCACTGTTCCCGGACCGACAGGAAAAAAGGAATGCGGCAGAGGCGATGAGGAGGGTGGCGATGGCTTTCATAATAACATAATTTGTGAAGGGTTGCTTTTGGCAAATTAATCAATCTATTTGTTGCCCGAAGGACCTGTAAAATGCGGTTCTGTAAAATTAGGGGCGGGGCTGCCCAGAAAAGAGGAACACTGCCCTGAAGCGTCAGGGCATTTTGCGGATTTTATCCGGGGGTCTGCGGGTCTGGTTTCCCGGGGAAACCTGTTCCGGCTTTCTACGCATTCAAAATACATTCATAAGCATCAGCAGGGCCATCGATATAATAAAAGCCAGACTGCGGATTCTCTTCTCGCGATTCCCGCGGAAGGCCAAAAGCGCAACGGTTCCTATAATAACCGAGGCCCCGAGCACATAGAGAAGGGCGTAACGGCTATCCATCAAAACGGCCGCCAGGCCAACCATCAAAAACAAAATCCAAAGCAGGAAGTGGGTAA
>DATIPV010000135.1:0-7326 GCA_035471525.1 Robiginitalea sp. | reverse complement strand
CTCGCACCTCTCATTCGAAATGGAATACCAGGAACAGGCGTATATGGTCAATTCCACACCCCTGTCCATAGACAACCAGCCCCAGTGGGCCCTGCTGGTTTGGAGCAACACCACGGAAATGAAGAAGACCGAGCAGGAACTGATCCGTGCCCTGCAGACCGAACAGGAACTCAACGATCTGAAATCCAGATTCATGTCGATGGCTTCCCACGAATTCCGAACCCCGCTGAGCGCCATTCTCTCCTCGGCCATCCTGATCGGCAAGCAGAATGAGCCGGGCAGGGAATCCAAACGGGAGCGCTATGTGAAACAGATCAAGAACAACGTGCGAAACCTGGTAGTGATCCTGGACGATTTCCTCTCGCTCAGCAAACTGGAAGAAGGGGAAATCAGTTGCCAGCCCTCCGATTTTGACCTGCGCGAACTGCTGCGTTCGGTATTGGAGGAGATGGAGACCAACCTGAAGATGGGCCAGCATTTCGTGGAAGAATGCCAGCACATCTCGTACATGGCCCATCAGGACCCGAAGCTCACCCGCCATATACTGGTGAATCTCCTTTCGAATGCCATCAAATATTCGTCCGAGAACACGACCATACATATCGTCCTGCGCCGGGAAGGGCCGCAGTTTCTGCTTTCGGTGCGCGACGAGGGCATGGGTATCCCTGAAAACGAGCAGGGCCAGATTTTCAGCCGCTTCTTCCGGGCCCGCAATGCCGAAAACATTCAGGGCACGGGTCTGGGGCTGAACATCGTGAAACAATATACCGAACTGATGGGAGGAAGCGTTGAATTTAGCAGTAAATTAGGGGAAGGAAGCATCTTTATATTGAAGCTTCCCACTACCTGCAAACTCTGTAGCGATGAAAAAGATCCTGATTATTGAAGACAATGAGGACGTTCGTGAGAATACGGCCGATCTGCTCCATCTGGCCGGATACGATACTGCCACGGCGGCCGAAGGCCGCTCGGGGCTGAGGCGCGTGCAGGATTTCAGGCCCGATCTGATATTGTGCGACATTATGATGCCGGGCCTCGATGGGTACCAGGTTCTGGAAGCCGTGCTCAACAATCCCGATACGGCCCATATCCCATTTATCTTTCTGACCGCCAAGACTGAAAAGTCGGATGTCCGGAAAGGGATGAACCTGGGCGCCGACGACTACCTGACGAAGCCCTTTGAGGAAGAGGAACTCCTGGAAGCCATCCGCTCCCGGCTGAGGAAGCACGATTTCCTGCGCCAGGAATTCAGCCCGGGTATTCCCGGAATCAGGCAATTCGTGGAATCGGCATCGGCCTACCTGAACACCGATTACATCGAGTTAAAATACTACTCCAGGCCCTATGAGGCACGCGACTACCTCTTTATGGAGGGCGACGGGGCCCACCATCTGTATTTCATCAAAAAGGGCCTGGTCAAGACCTACAAGTCTACCGAGGCGGGCAAGGAACTGGTTACGGGCCTTATCAACAAGGGACACTTTGTGGGGCAGCTCTCCCTGCTGAACCCCTCGGGGGTGTATCTGGAGACCGCCGTCGCCATGGAGCCCTCTGAGATCTACGCCATCCCCAAGGCAGATTTTGTGCACCTGCTGGAGAGCAACCGCGAAGTATCTCACAAGTTTATGGAGCTGATTTCGGGCGACCTGATCGACGTGCAGGAACAACTGGTGCACATGGCCTACTGGCCTGTTAAACAACGGGTTGCGCGTACACTGCTGAAGCTCCAGGGCGTAGGCCTGCTGAAGGAAGGCAAACATGAGGGCATCGAAATTGCCAGGGAAGACCTGGCAGGCATGGTGGGAACCGCCACGGAAACTACCATCCGGGCCTTATCCGAATTGAAAGCCGAAGGGGTAATACGGATGGGGAAGGCGCGCCGCATAATCATTTCCGACCCGCAGCGGCTGCATGAACTTGCCGAATTTGGATGAGCGCGGCATTCGACCGTGCTAGGATACTGCGCTGCGGGCAGCCAGGCGGCGCTTAACCGCTTTTACAGCCAGTGAGATCAGGACGGTGCGCAGCAAGGGTTTCAAGGCGAGCTGCAGGCCGCTTCGCAGTGTGCCTCCCGTAGCTTTTCCGATGTTGGAGCGGATGCGGTACAGGCTAATCTGCCGCTCCACTGCCAGCATTTCGAGCTGGAGGTCGATCTCTTTGAAGGAGGAAAATGGCTGCGTGATCATGATTCAAAGTAAAGTTTTGAAAAATGCCTGAGCAACGGGGCTTCAATACGGTCGCGAAGCATGTAAGCCACCGCGAAGATCAGGACGTAGGCCACGCCCACAGTTAAAAACCCGTAAGAGGTGTTTCCCATCCAGTCGCCCAGGCTCAGGGCGGCTGAATAGGAGAGGAACAGAAGACCCAGCAGGGCAAAGAGCCCGACCAGCAAGATTTTCCCAAGGGTGGTTACCAGGTGCATGGCCATTTTAAAGACCTGCAGCTTCAGGTAGTCCTTCGTAGTCTCCAGGTACGTCTGTACCTCTCCTAACGCATTATGCAGCGCCTCTTTTGGGGATGCGGGCTCCATGGCATACCTTATTTGTGGAGTTCGGCATTCTTTTTCCGCAATTCTTCCAGCTTGTGCTCCAGCCCTACGATGATATCATCGGCCTTGTAGCTCATGTGGCTCAGCATGTCTTCCAGCTTGTCTTCAAAGACTTCCTTTTTTTCCTTGGCGGTTCGGCTGAGCTCTTCTTTGGCACTTGTAATCCGTTCGGCCAGGTCATGCCTGGTCGCATTTACCTTGTCCTTGATTTGTTTGCGGGTATTCGAGCCTTTATCGGGCGCATAGAGGATTCCTATGCCTGCGCCGATGGCGGCCCCGGTCAACAAGGCGAGCATGATGGTTCCGGTTTCGTTTCTCATGGCTTTGCAATTAAGGGTTAAACAATTCTTTTTATAGTTCGGGGTAAAAGTACTGGGAACCCGCCCGATGCAAAATGACCTGGGTCATTCGCCCCCCCTTTATGCAGGGTTTTGAAAGGCCCGGCAGAACCCCCCTGGCAGCAACTGATTAAGATCATTTTTTTTAAGGGTGGAAATGCAGACATTCCTGTTGTAACCAAAACCCCAGGGCATCATGAAAGATCCCGTACTCTACGACCCGAGGAGCGCCGCATTCCAACGCGAGGTGGCTGCCGGCTTTGAAGAACTCAAAAAATGGAAAGCCCAGGGCCGGCGCGAGGCTTTCAACGAAAAGCTGCTGAGCCTGCTCCCGGAAGTGAAACGCTACATTACGCGGGGCCTGCGCCTGGCATTGGCCAAGGGGGTTATCTCTCACAACAAATACCGGCCAGAGGACTTCTTCGACCAGCTTTTTCTGGACGTGTACGACCGCTTCGGCGAAGTGCCCGGGAAGGATGCCTTTTACCCCTGGCTGTTCTCAAGGGCCGAAAGCCTGCTGGAAGAAATGGAAGTGAAAGAGATCTTCGACGCCTACCTCTTTGAGAATCTGGACGACTTTTCGCGGGCCGAACGGTCCGAAATGGACGAATCTTACAGTACAGACGGCGATGGGGACCTGGTTATGATGGACGAACTGGACGACATTTCCTATAAGGACCGCCAATACCTGCTCGGCAATATCTTCCTGGACGATGCCCACCAGGACCTCATGGCGATGATGGACACCGGGGGGCGGCAACAAAAGGTGTTGCGCCATCTCGACAATGTGCTGTTCGACCTGCCGGCCAACCTGCGCTCCCTCTTTGAGCTGGCCTATGAACAGGGTTTCGGCCCCGAAGAGATCGCGCGGATCAAAAATTTGGAACCGCAGCAGGTAAGCGACCTGCTCGCAAAGGCACGCAAACAATTGCGGATTGCCCTGGGAGAAAAATTAGCTGATACCTAATACCCGCACCATGAGCACCAAAAAACTGGTTTCCCGAATGGATTACCTGCTTCCCCAGGGGCTGGACGAACTGCACGACCAAAGCATGGAATGGCTCGAAACCATTGCCTTCTGGAAGGATGAGACCCGCTTTTTTTCGTCCCTGCTGAAACGCCATCAATACGAAGTCCCGAAAGTCGAAGGCTATACCCGCCTGCTCGCAAACATGGACCGCCTGCACGAAATGCTCTACGACTACCTGGCCGACGAGATTCTGGCCCACGAGCGCATGCTCAGCCGGATCGAAAAGGGGGAAGAGGGGATTGCAGACAAGGATTACAGGGACCAGCACCGCAAATTGCGCAATAAGATAAGGGTCTTCGAAGCCGATTTCAGGGAATTCAAGAAAATGGTCTTCGGCTATGCCCGCAAGTGGTAGCCGCACCGGGGCATAAAGCGCTTCTTACCCCAGCAGTTCAAAGGCCTGACGGGCTATTTCCAATTCTTCGTCTGTAGGCACCACCCATATTTTGACGCGCGCCCAGGCGGCCTGTATTTCCTGTATGCCCGGGCCGGGATCCCGGTTGCGTGCCTCATCCAGCTCAATGCCAAGGGCCTCCAGTCCGGTGCACACGCGCCGGCGCATGCCGGCGGAGTGTTCGCCTATGCCGGCCGTAAAGACCAGGCCGTCGAGCCCGTTCAACACGGCGGTATAGGCGCCGATATACTTGCGAATCCGGTAAGCGCTTATCTCGAGGGCCAACAGGCAGGCCTCGTTCCCGCCTTCTGCCTCCCTTTCCACGTCTCTCAGATCGCTGTGGCCGGTAAGGCCCAGCAGGCCGCTTTCCCGGTTGAGCAGGGCTTCGGCCTGTGCCGGGGTATACCCCAGGGTGCCGGTCAGGTAAAAGATAATGCCCGGGTCGATATCCCCGCTGCGCGTGCCCATCACCAGGCCCCCGTTGGTAGTGAACCCGAGGCTGTGGTCTACGCTTTTCCCCCCTTTTATGGCCGTGGCGCTGCAGCCGTTGCCCAGATGCAGGCTTATGAGCTTCCCGTCCGGGGGGAGCCGGTCGGCCACCCGTTGCGAAACGTATTTGTGGCTGGTGCCGTGGAAACCGTACACCTGCACCCCATGCTCGCGGCAGAGTGCTTCCGGCAGGGCGTATTGCCGGGCGTATGGCGGAATGGTCCGGTGGAAGGCCGTATCGAACACGGCAACCTGAAGGGCTTCCGGGAACAAGGTCCCGGCCAGCCGTATCCCCACCAGGTTATGCGGGTTGTGGAGCGGAGCCAGCCGCGCCAATGCGTCAATGGCCTCCATTACCGGGGCGGTAATGCGCACAGGGTCGCTGAAATAGGTGCCCCCGTGAACCACCCGGTGCCCCACGGCGGCCAGGTCGGCGGTTTTGCGGAGCACCCCCTGCCCGGCCTCGAGCAGGGCTGCCACGATCAGCTTCAGCGCCTCCGAATGGTCGGAGGCCCGAACGGGCCGGGTGAAGGTATGTCGCTGCGACCGGTATTGCAGCCGGGCGTCGCCGGCCCCGATCCGTTCTACCATGCCCTGGCATATGCGGGTTTCGGACGGCATCCCCAATACCTGAAATTTGAGGGAAGAGCTCCCTGAATTCAAAACGAGTATCTGTGTTTCCATACGCGGTTCGCTGCGGCCGGTTATTCTCCCTGGGCCTGAATGGCGGTAATCACCACCGTGTTGAAAATATCCTCTTCGGTACAGCCCCGGCTCAGGTCGTTCACGGGTTTGTTCAGGCCCTGGAGCATGGGGCCAATGGCCAACGCCCCCGTTTCGCGCTGTACGGCCTTGTAGGTGTTGTTGCCCGTATTCAGGTCGGGAAAGACAAAGACCGTCGCGCGGCCGGCCACCTCCGAATCGGGCAGTTTGCTGCGCCCCACCTTCAGATCCACGGCCGCATCGTATTGTATGGGGCCTTCCACCAGCAGGTCGGGACGGCGCTCACGCACCAGCCGCGTGGCCTCCCGCACCTTGTCTACCTCGAACCCCTGCCCGGAGGTGCCGGAGGAATACGACAGCATGGCCACACGGGCCTCGATGCCGAAAGCGATGCTCGTATCGGCCGAGGTTATGGCGATCTCTGCCAGTTCTTCGGCGGTCGGGTTCGGGTTAATGGCGCAGTCGCCGAAAACGGTTACCCGGTCGGGCAGGCACATAAAAAAGACGGAAGATACCAGGGAAACGCCCGGTTTGGTCTTGACGAACTGCAGGGCGGGCCTGATGGTGTGCTGGGTGGTGTGTGTCGCCCCTGAGACCATGCCGTCGGCGTCGCCCTTGTAAACCATCATGGTGCCGAAATAAGAGACGTCGGCCATCAGGTCGAAGGCCATGGTCATATCGGTGTTCTTGTGCTTGCGGAGCTCGTACAGGGCCTGTGCGTATTCTTCGTACTTCGGGGCCGACCGGGGGTCGAGGATCTGGACTTTGTTCAGGTCCAGGTCGAGTTTGAGCTGTTGCACCTTCTCGCGGATCTCGTCGGGGTTGCCCAGCAGGGTAATGTCGGCGGCCTGGTGATGGATCAATTCGCGGCAGGCCCGTAAGATCCGCTCGTCGGTGCCTTCGGGCAGCACGATGTGCTTCTTGTCGGATTGGGCCTTTTTCAGCAGGTTGTACTGGAACATCCGGGGGGTGATCCCCTCTGGGCGGAAGGTGACCAGCCGTTCGGCCAGCGCATCCTCCGGGACGTAGCTCGAAAAATCCTTGAGTGAAATGTTGATTTTCAGGGAATTGCCCGCATATATCTGCGACTTGATAGCCCCGATCCGGTTGGTGGCCGCAAAGGTGCCTTCCTGCACGGAAAAAATAGGCACGATCTCGCTGAGCCCCTCGATCAGCAGGGTAATGCTGTCTTCGGGCAGCAGCCCGCCCGTAAGGCAGATGCCCGAAATGGCCGGGTAATTGACCGAGATATTCGCCTGCAGGGCCCCCAAAATGATATCGGCCCGGTCGCCCGGGGTAATTACCAGGGTGTCTTCGTCGAGGTGGGTCAGGTAGTTGCGCAATTGCATGGCGCCTACCCCGAAATGGGCCACCTGTTTCTCCAGGTACCGCTCTCCGAAGAGCAGCTTGCCGCCGAGGGCATCGACGATCTCGCGCACGCTGGGGTTGCCGAGTACCGGATTCTGCGGGATGGCCGCCGTGAGCACGCCAACGGGCAGCTCGGTCTGGAGGCTCCTCAAAACCAGCTCCCGGTTTTCGGGCTGGATCATGTTGGCCACCACCATCAGCACCTCTACCCCGTTATCCTTGAAGGAGTCGCAGGCCAGCACCAGGGAATTCACGAATTCGTCGAGCGACTTGCCCACCCCGCTGGATATGATAATGGTAGGGATACCCAGGTTTTTGGCCATCAGCACGTTGATGTCCCATTCGATTATAGACCCCTCTCCCGTAAAATCGGTGCCTTCCACCAGCACGAAGTCGAACCGGCTTTCGAGCTGTTTGTATTTCTGGATAATGGTGT
>DATIPV010000134.1:0-3884 GCA_035471525.1 Robiginitalea sp. | reverse complement strand
GACAACTTCACCTATTTCTATGTAAAGAAAGCCGATGCCTCGCGCATCTACGGCCTGGAACTGGAAGACATACTCTCCCCGTACAACCTGAACTTTTTGGTATTCAAAGATACCCTGATCGAGGAGCACATTGCCGGCATCCCAGGAGATGTATTTATCAAGGAGATGCTGCCGGCCTGCTCCAAGTCGGAAAAAGCCCAGCTGGCCAAGGAATTCGTCAAATTCAACGAACGCTGCATGATACGCCTTCTGGGCGATATGCGCTCGTACAACTACGTGATCATACCCCTGCACGACTTCGACCACGTGGTCTACAAGATCCGGGCCATCGATTTCGACCAGCAGTTCTTCGAGGGCAAGCTGAAGGTATACCGCCCGCAGTTTTTCAAGGAGAATAACCCCATGGTCGATTTGGTTCGCGGCATGTTGCTCCCCGATTCTGTGGACCAGTACAAGGTGGAAGAACGCTCCATCATCGCCAAGCGCATCATCAGCTCGGGCGACCGCATTCAGCAGCTGGTCGATATCGCCAAGCAGGATACCCTTTCCTTTCCGGAAAACGTGGAAAGCCTGAAAATGGAAATATATGAGCTCGTGCACGACATAAAATTCAAACGCTGCCAAAGCATGGGGGAAATCCTCGCCCTGGCCCTTGATTTTGTAAAACGGAACTACGAGGGCGTAAGCATGAAGCAGATTATTGAAAAGCGCATCCACATCCCTTAGGCGCGTCGATCAGCCATGCAGAAGCAACCCATCCCCTCAAAAGATGTGGACGGCTATCTCGCCGCATTTCCGGAAGCGGCCCGGCAGAAACTGGACGCCCTGCGAAAGGTGATCCGCCGAATGTCCCCGGAGGCCGAGGAGACCATCAAGTACGGCATTCCCACCTATGTGCTGAACCGAAAAAACCTGGTCCATTTTGGGGGGTTTGCCCGCCATGTCGGCTTTTATCCCACGCCGGGGGCCATCGCGAAGTTCCGCAATGAGCTCGGGGGGTATGTGACCAGCAAGGGCGCCGTGCAGTTTCCGCTTGAAAGGCCCCTTCCGCTCGATCTGATCGAACGGATCATCCGGTATCGGGTGGAGGCGGTGGGTTGATGACGGGGGGGCGCCCGCCCCCCCGCTTACAAGATAGGCTCTCGGGCTGCAATTTCCCGGCGGGCAGGGGAGACCATGCGCAGCGAGTCGGCTGTGACTTCAGCAATCCCCGGGTAACTTGGGCGTGAAACCGGATCGGTTGAACGGAGAGTTGGGTTTCTTTCTTTTAAAAAAGGGGAAATGCCCCCCTCCCCAGGCAAGAATTTACCTCCGGGCCCTGCAAAAAGCAAGCACCCACAGGCCCAGTTATTCATCCGGCAATTGCCCAGCATACATCCGGCAAAAAGATTACGTCTTTTGCTCCTTGTTGAAATACACCAGGTAATAGTACATCTGCCGCTCTTCGTCCCAACCTTTCTCCACGAATTTCTCGGCCGACTCGGGGTTGATGAAATTCAGCTTGATCTGGATATTGGTATCCAGGTCAATCACGTTCCGGATCTTTTTCCGCGTGTCGCTCACCGCCTTGTTGGCGATGGCAAAGTTCGAGACATCCTCGATGCTGTATTTGGGTCCTTTTTCGGTCTTGTAATGCCTGAACTCCGGGATCAGGTCAGGGTTTTCCAGGACCTCGTTCAAAAACTGGCTTTCCTGGAAGGCGTCGTTCTTGGCAAAGTGGTTTACCGCGCGGTTCATAAAGAGCACTTCCTGCTGTTTGTCTTCTGCGGGCAGCACCACCTCGCGGGCAAAACCCTGGCAAAACTTCAGGTAATTGCGGGTGTAGAAGTTGTCGTCGGTAAGCGGTGCCAGCCCGAGGAACTCCTCAAGCCAGTATTTGGCGTCGTACCGGTTGCTGTCTACCGAGAGCACCTTGTACCCTTCTTCCTTTCCACGGTTGAAGATCAGGCAGCCCTTGTCCAGCTTGTGCAGGTTTACCCCCTGCTGTACTTTCAGGTCCAGGTTGGGGCCCTTCTCCTCGAATTGCAGGAAATCCTGTTTCACTTCGCTCTTGAAAATCCCCAGGGCGTGCGTGCGCTCATTGTCGAGCAGCACATCGGTAAGGTAGACCACATAGCATTCCCCGTTTTTGATATGGGGGTGGTTCGACTGTGCGTACAGATGGCGGGCAAGTTCTCTGGAAACTTCATGCAGGCGTGCCGGCTTGTCAAAAACAGCCGAGGCGGCCTCATATACGGGGTGGAATTCAAGGGAAGCCTCGTGGCGGAAGCAGAAATAGTTTTCTTCTTTTTCGCGAAAGGGTTTCAGGAAATATTCCTTCAGCAGGCCTATTTGCTCGTCGTTCGGCCGGCAGGGCGTTTCGGAGAGAAAAAGCGGCTCGCCGCGGTGTTTGTTGCCCACGCGGTGGAGGGAAACGGTTTCGATTTGGGAGGCATACAGGTTCAGCATCAGCTATACAGAGGTGTCAGAAAGTTTGTGATCAGGGGGCGGTCAGTTCCAGTTTTCGTCAAAATCCATGTCGTCGTAGCTCCCGTAAGGCTCGTCGGGCCCGAAATCCTCCTCGGCAGGTTCCGACTCAAAACGTTTTTCGGGGGGCGACTCGGGGAGTTCCCCGAAACTGAACAACAGGTTGGGGTAACTGCGGCCGTCTTCCTTTTCGGTAATGTCGGCGAGTTCCACAAAAAAGGTCCACATATTGAGGAAGTCATACACGTACAGCAGCTTGGGGGTTTGCTCACTGAGGACTTCCTCGATCGGGGTGTTGCGCATGAGCCTGGACTGCCCGTCGCTTTCCCGAATATCAAAGAGGGGTATCTCCTCGTCCTGCATCCAGTTTTCGTCGCAGGTGTAAAAAGAAGCCATTTCCTCTCCCAGAAACCCGAAAGCCTGGGTCAGGGCGTTGTGCAGCTCTTCCAGGTTGCTGCCGGCATCGATTTCCAGGTCGCGGAAGATGTCTTCCTGCGCATCCAGGATTATTCGGATCTTATAGATCATGACTACGGGGGTGTTGAATCGCGGTAAAGTTACGAAGATTTGCGCGCAACCCATGCACGCCGCATCTCCAGGAGCAGATACCACTGGAGCCCGAAGAGCACGGATCCCATAGCCAGGTGCAGGGCCTGGCTTCCCCACGGGAAGGCCCAGTAATTCATGGCAATACCGCTGGCCAGGATCAGCGCCAAGGCCCCCAGGGCAGCCCCCATTTTGCTGTACCCAAGGAGGTGCCGGTGCACGCGGGCGGCTGCCCAGAGGTGGAGCACTACCAGCAAAATGGAAAACGAGCGGTGGACGTAAAATAGGGCAGCGGGGTGTTCCAACCAGAGGCCCCGACCCGCATCCCCCAGCAATTCGGCCTGCTGGTCGATGAATTGTCGCACCTGGGTGCCCAGGGTTATCTGGACAAGGCTCAGCACCACGGTCGATGCCCAAATGCGGTAGGTGAGCCGGTCGGGCTTGTGCCCCGGGTCCGGTTTCGAATTCCCGAAGACGATCCAGGCCAGCAACGCCACGATTAGCAGGGCCATTACCATGTGCAGGGTAATCCGCACCGGGGCCAGTACCGAATACACCACGGTGGCGCCCAGCCAGCCCTGGAAACCGATTCCGATCACGGCGAGCCAGGCTGTCAGCACCTTGCCTTTCCGTTCCTTCCACCAGGCCAGGGAACAGAGGGCCATGGCCAGTATGCCCAGGCCCGAAAGGGCTCCCAACAGGCGGTTGATATACTCCGTCCATGTATGCGCGGCATTGAAGACGGCGTAGTCGTGCCGTGTATACGGGGTCCAGTTCCCGGGTTCGAAAACCGGCCCGGCGGTTATGTCGGTCCGGGCGAGCAGCAATTTCTCATCGCGGATTATCACCTGCCCTTCCTTATAAGCCCTGCC
>DATIPV010000133.1:0-2596 GCA_035471525.1 Robiginitalea sp. | reverse complement strand
TCTTGCCGGCACAGGCCAGTACCTCGCCCAGGGTGTTTTCGATGTTATCCTTGTCGTAGACCACATGCACCCCTTGGTACGTGTCGTCGTAATTGGTCAGGGTAACGTAGTAGAGCTTCAGCGGGTGCATGTTCTGTTCGTGGTAGGCGACCTGGCTGAGTGCCTGGGTAAGCTCGCGTCCCCGGTCGGTGCGGAAATTGAAGAAGATCACCACATCCCCGTCGGCAAGCGTGGCCAAGGGGGATCCCTGCGCATCGGTCAGTACGATGGGCTTGATGAATTCGTCGGTCACCCCCGCGGCATAACTGGCCTCCAGGGACGCCACCGCGTCGCGGGAAGGGGTGCCGGTGCCGCGCACGAGCAGGTCGTAGGCTTCCCTGACCCGTTCCCACCGCTTGTCGCGGTCCATGGCGTAATAGCGGCCCACAACCGACGCGAGCCGGGTAGGGCTGCTTTTCAGGAAAGCGAGCAAATCTCGTACAAAGCCCACGCCGCTTTTCGGGTCCACGTCGCGCCCGTCGGTAAAGGCGTGTATGTAGGAAGCCTGCACGCCGGCATCGGCGGCGGCCCTGACCAGGCCCTTCAGGTGATCGATGTGGCTGTGCACGCCCCCGTCGCTGAGAAGGCCCAGGAAATGCACCGGCCTACCCTCGGAACGGGCATAGGCGAATGCCTCCTTCAGAGTCGGTTCGTCCTGGAGGGTATCATTTTTCACCGCCAGGTTGATCTTGGCCAGATCCTGGTAGACGATCCTTCCGGCGCCCAGGTTCATGTGGCCCACTTCCGAATTTCCCATTTGCCCTTCGGGCAGGCCCACGTTCATCCCGTCGGTGAGCAGGGTGGCGTTCGGGTATTTGGTGTAGAGTGAATCGACAAAGGGGGTTTGGGCCTGGGCGATGGCAGACACCTTCGGGTCGGGGGAAATACCCCACCCGTCCAGGATCATCAGAATGGCTTTGTGGTTCATGGGTCCCTTTGGGGGATTAGGACTTCAAAAATAGTGTGAAATAAGGAGCTTTGCCACACTTTTGGGATTCTTTTTGGAAAGTCCGTCCCTTTTTCGGGAGGCAAAAGATATCCTGTTGAATGTTCATAATGAATCACTTACGCTTAAAATACGGCTCTAAGGATACGGTGCAGGGCGGAATTTATCATCAATCTACAATCGAAGCAGTGAAAAAAGCATGTTCTGCATGCACACCGGAATCCGGCATGTCGCTGGAGCGGCAGACCGCTGAGAATTACTATGAAAATCTGAAAGGGCCTGAGGGTATTATCCGAGAAATAAAAACCCCGGCCGGCGGCCAGGGATTTTATTTCCAGGGGGAGTTCTTGTGTTCTCGCAAAAGAGGGTCCCCGGTTCCCGGATCAGAATTCGAATCCGGTAAAGGCCCGGTATAAAAAGGCGTAAACCGCCATGCCCAGCATCAGGGCGCAAAAGATCGAATACGCTTTCAGCAGCATCACCACAAAGGCAGGGTGGCAGTCGTCAAAGGCGTGAACGTACAAATGTTTGAAATGCAATAGTGTTCCCATATAGTTGTTCTAATCGAGTTAAAACACAGCTACAAGGGTTAAATTGGGGCGTAGAGTTTATTCTGAAAATGGTGCCAGGAGCGAAAATAAACTCAGGAAAATTTGGGATATTCCAAATATACAAAAAATGGATTTGGGCTCGCCGGCCGCGCCGTTTAATCGTTCAATTGCGATATTTCTCGATGGCCGCCCCGATTTTCACGATACGGTTGCACGGGTCGGGGCGGGTGCTGTGGAATTCCGGCCCCCGGCCGGGGCCTGCAGGCCAATGGGGATTTCGTGGTCGGCCGAGATATGGATGTTCTCAGCGCCCCCGGTGTACGGGTTTTATACCTGATTGCTGCATCGCCGTGCAAAGGCGAAGGCTACACGGCCCCCCGAAGAGGATGCAGATCTTCCAGCTGCTTCTGCGCATGGGGCTTCTGCCTGGATGGGTCGGGATTAGGCACGAAAAATACCTACAGCAGGGCCGGGTTGATGTCCAGGAGGTTGTCGGTGATGTAGGATCTCAGAAAGCCGGTGGTGAAGTGCTCGGCCCCCAGGAAATCTTCCTTCTCCAGCAGCCTGATCAGGTTGAGCATACGAAATTCCTTGAGCATGGGCCGCGATAGGGGCGCATAGGAATAGTGCCAGGGCTCGTATTTGAATCCCCGCCGCCGCGGGTGATCGGTGTATACCAGGTAAAACCCGTACTCCTGACTGTGGGCGTCCATCCATTTCCTGAAGTCCGCAAAGGGCTGGCCTTCCCCGAATTTGCCGGGGTCCAGCACCTCGCCCTCGGCAGGCTTGGAGGCGTCGATCAGGTCGGCATCGGTGCCCCAGTGGTGGCGGCTGGTGCCGGGTATGGTGGAGTATTCTATGATTTTGTCTATGGCTTCCAGGGGTTCCAGGCCCTCGTCTGTGAACTGGATGTATTTCCGTTCGAAGATGTCCCTTTGCCGTTCAAAGCTGCGGAAGCTGCTCACCACCTGTATGTCGATCCCGTCCTGGTAGGCCGCCCGTTTCATGCGCACGAAAGCCTCGTGGGCCTGTGGGCGCAGGTTGATGTTTTCTCCCGCCA
>DATIPV010000132.1:0-6734 GCA_035471525.1 Robiginitalea sp. | reverse complement strand
CCTGTTCTGGTTTCGCAGAGACCTTCGCCTGGACGACAACCGGGGCCTGTGGGAAGCCCTCCGGTCGGGCTATAAGGTGCTGCCCCTATTCATATTTGACACGCACATCCTGCAGGAGCTGCCCCGAAACGACGCCCGGGTAACTTTCCTGTACGACCGGCTCCAGGCCCTTCGCAGGGCCCTGGAGGAATCTTGCGGCGGATGCCTGGCCCTGTATAAAGGCACCCCGGAAGAAGTATTCGGCCGCCTGGTTTCCGAAGGAAACGTACAGGCTGTTTACGCCAACGCCGACTACGAGCCGTATGCGCAACAGCGCGATACCCGTGTTGCCGGGCAGCTCGGCCAGGCCGGCATCCCCTTCCGCACCTTCAGGGATCAGGTCATTTTCGAAAAAAACGAGGTGGTGAAGGATAACGGAGACCCTTACGTGGTCTACACCCCGTACATGAGGAAGTGGAAGGAGCTCTTTTACCAGCTCGGGGAGCTTGTGGACTACGACACGCGCCCGTACCTGAAGAACGTTCTTGCCGAAAGGCTCCCGGAAGGCCCGGACCTGTCGGAGCTCGGATTTACTCGCGCCGGTATTCAAGTGCCGGACTACGACCTCAGCGCCGCCCGGATCGATGCGTATGCAGCAACCCGCGATATCCCTGCGAAAGACGGCACCTCCCGCCTGGGGCCCCACCTGCGCTTCGGCACGGTATCGGTGCGAAAAATCGTCAGGGAGGCCCAACAGGCTGCAAATGAGACGTTCTGGAACGAGCTGATCTGGCGGGAATTCTTTATGCAGATCCTTTGGCACTTTCCGCGTACCGTGCACGAGTCCTTTAAAAAACCCTACGACCGGATCCGCTGGCGCAACCGGGAGGAAGAATTTGAGCTGTGGAAGGAGGGGAAGACAGGATTTGCCCTGGTAGATGCCGGCATGCGGCAACTGAAGCAGACCGGAACCATGCACAACCGCGTACGTATGCTGGCAGCCAGCTTTTTGTGCAAACACCTCCTGATCGACTGGCGATGGGGAGAGGCCTATTTTGCCGAGAAACTCCTGGATTACGAACTGGCCAGCAACGTGGGCAACTGGCAATGGGCTGCGGGAAGCGGGGTTGATGCGGCCCCTTATTTCCGGATTTTCAACCCCCATACCCAGGCAGCCAAATTCGACCCGGATGGGAAATACATCAGGCAATGGGTTCCCGAATACGGCACCGATGCCTACCCCCCGCCCATGGTAGATCACAAGCAAGCCCGCGAGCGCTGCCTGATGAGCTACAAGGCCGCCCTGGACGGGGCTGCCGGCTGATTTGGGCAGGAAGCACGAACTGGGGGGCTCGCCCATCCTTCAGGAAGTCATTTTTTGATATCTTTAGAGGGGTAAAAGGGCTGCAGCCCAAAACCAACATGCGTATCTCAATTTCATTTCCATTAACCAACCGCTACCATGAAAAAAACAACACTCCTGCTAATCGGCCTTCTGGCAAGTTTTCCGGCCGTTGCGCAAAAAATGACTGCCGCCAAGAAAGCGGTGGTCCAATCCGTGGAAAATCACCAGGCCGAATTAATCGCCATCAGCGATTCGATCTGGGCCATGGCCGAAACGGCCTTCCAGGAAACCGGCTCATCCGACCTCCTGGCCGATTATGCGGAAGCCAATGGTTTTGAGGTAGAACGCGGTGTGGCGGGAATCCCGACGGCCTTCGTGGCCACATACGGCAGCGGGAGCCCCGTGATATCCGTATTGGGTGAATACGATGCCCTTCCCGGCATTTCACAGAAGGCACAGCCGACCAAAGAATCCCTGAACGCAGGTGCCGCCGGCCACGGATGCGGGCACAACCTTTTCGGTACAGCCAGCCTGGCCTCGGCAATCGCCATCAAGGAGCTGATAGCAGCCGGCAAACTCAAGGGTACCGTAAAATTCCTCGGAACCCCTGCAGAAGAGAAATTCTTTGCGAAGATCTGGATGGTGCGCGAAGGGCTGTGGGACGGCGTGGATGTGAATGTGAGCTGGCACCCGGCTGCCCAGACCGAAGCCGATGTACAGAGCACCCTTGCCCTGGTCGATTTCATGGTGGAATTTTCCGGACAGGCGGCCCACGCCTCCATGGATCCCTGGAATGGCCGCAGCGCTTCAGACGCCCTGGAACTCTATACCACAGGCATCAATTATTACCGGGAGCATATCCGGCCCACGGTACGCATCCACTACCACATTCAGGACGGGGGTCAGGTGGTGAACGTCGTGCCCGATTACGCACGGCTGTGGGTGCGGGTTCGCGATACCAAAAGGGAGGGGCTGATGCCCGTCTACGAGCGGGTCATGGAAATGGCCCAGGGTGCCGCCATCATGGCCAACGTGGATTACAAGATATCCCTGATCTCTGGCATTTACGAGGTGCTGGTAAACCGGGCTGGCGGCGAGATCATGCAGCAAAACCTGGAATTGCTGGGTCCCATAACTTATTCCGAGGAAGAAGAGGCTTTCGCCAGGGAGATTCAGAAAGCCACCGGCAAGCCACAGGTGGGTATGGACAGCTCCGTCTCGCCTCTCAGGGAAACCCTGGAGCACCCGGGGGGCGGCAGCACCGATGTGGGCGATGTAAGCTGGAATGTGGCCAACATCAACCTGGGGGTTACCACCGCGCCCAAGGACACGCCCTGGCACTCCTGGGCCGTAGTAGCCTGCGGGGGCATGAGCATCGGGCACAAAGGCATGCTGCAGGCCGCGAAGGTCATGGGCATGACCATGGCCGACCTGTTCGAGAACCCGAAACTGGTAGAAAAGGTAAAGGACGAATACAAGATGCGCAAAGGCGACACCACGTACGAACCGAACATCCCCGATGGGCCGCCCCCGATCAGCGGCCATTAATAAGGCCGTTGACCTTTTTGCCTAAACTAAACCACAATGCCCTTCAGGGCTGCCCGGTCGCATGCTGCCAAAGCGCCCTGCACCGGACGGTTCGGAAGGAGCACAACAGAACGACGTATGAAAGAAAATGAAAAAGTCCGGGAGTACTCCCGCGGCAAGCTCACCATTATTTGGAAACCGGGGCTGTGCATCCATTCCGGAGTATGTGTAAAGGCCTTGCCGGAGGTCTACAGGCCCCGGGAAAAACCGTGGATACGGCCCGAACTGGCCTCCGAGCAAGCCCTTAAAGAACAAATCGCCCGCTGTCCCTCAGGGGCCCTGTCTTTCCGGGAAAGCGATGAAAGCCCGACGGCAGCATCGGACCTGCCGAGCATACAGGTAGTGCCGGGCGGGCCGCTGATCCTTCGCGGCCGGGTTCAGCTCGACCACGCGGGCGGCACGCAGACCCTCGAAGGGCGGAGCGCCCTGTGCCGGTGCGGGGGGTCGTCCAAAAAGCCTTTCTGCGACGGTTCGCACAAACAATTGAACTTCGAATAACCCCTCCGCATTATGAACATTCTGAAAAGGGCCCTGCTTGCCGCCAGCCTCCTGGGAAGCCTGCCGCTGGCCTCCCAAAAATTCAGCTTCACCTACGACCATTACTCTTTTATCGTAGAAGACCTGCAGAAGACGGGCGATTTTTACGCCTATGCGCTGGGGCTAGAGGAAATCCCGCACCCGAGCGATACCGTTAACTTCCGCTGGTTCCGCATCCGGGGGAATACTCAGGTGCATCTGATCCGCAAAGACCAGGTGGTAAAGACCGAGAGCAAAAGCGTGCACCTGTGCCTCTCGATCCGGGACCTGGACGGCTATATCGCCTTCCTGGAACAGGAAGGTATCCCGTACTGGGACTGGCCCGGCAAACCGAATAGCGTTACCGACCGGGCCGACGGGGTCCGTCAGATCTACCTCAGGGACCCGGAAGACAACTGGGTCGAAATCAACACGGCCGAACACGCCTGGTAACTGCAGACCTATGAAGACGACCCGAATATTTCCACTGGGCTTTCCCTGGCAGACGGCAGACCCGTTCCTGTTTTGCGTACACCATCTGGATACCTATCCGGCGGGGAACGAGGAAATGGGGCCGGACGCCCCGCTTACCGGCCGCAACCTGGGCAACGACTTTGTCCTGAAAGATGGGTGGCGCATGTACCACGGCCAGCAGGTCCCCGGCTTTCCCGCTCATCCGCACTGCGGCTTCGAAACCGTAACCCTGGTAACGCGGGGGTACTGCGACCATGCCGATTCATTGGGGGCCGCGGCCCGATTCGGGGAAGGGGACGCACAATGGATTACCACCGGCAGCGGCCTGCAGCATTCGGAAATGTTTCCCCTCCTGGACCGGGAAGGCCCCAATACGCTCGAATTATTCCAGATTTGGCTCAATCTGCCGCGCAGATCCAAGTCGGCATCCCCCTATTTCAGCATGATCTGGAAGGAACAGATCCCGGTATGGAAGGGCAATGGGGTGCAGATTAGCCTGGTAGCGGGGAGCCTGGGCGATGTGCGGGCCCCGGAGCCACCTCCCGATTCGTGGGCGCACGACCCCGAAAGCGATGTGCATATCGGCCTGATCAGCATGGGACCCGGGGCGGCATTCGAACTGCCTGCGACGGCTCCCGGAAGCAACCGGTATCTGTTCCTGTTTGAGGGAGAAGAGGTATTTCTGGAGGAGGAACCCCTGAAAAAAGGCCAGGGCGCAGAATTGCCCGAAAGCGCCTTTCAGTTGCGCAACGGCAAGGCACCAGCACGGCTTCTCTGGCTGCAGGGCAGGCCTATTGGCGAACCCGTGGCCCGGTATGGGCCCTTTGTGATGAACGAGCCCCCTGAAATCGATCGCGTCCTGGAGAACTTCCGCAACACGCGCTTCGGGGGTTGGCCGTGGCGCCATCAAGACCCGGTGCACGAGCGCGGGGCCGGACGCTTTGCCCAATTCCCTGACGGCAGGCGGGAAACGCCTTAGATTCGTGTAATGCGGGCTCCTATCGCCTGCAGGCGCGTATCGATCGATTCGTACCCGCGGTCGATCTGTTCGATGTTGTGAATGGTGGAGACCCCGTTCGCCGACAAGGCGGCGATCAGCAGGGAGATCCCCGCTCTGATGTCGGGAGATACCATGGTGGTCGCTTTCAGGGTAGACTGGAAGTTGTGCCCGATTACGGTAGCCCGGTGCGGATCGCACAGAATAACCTTGGCCCCCATGTCCAGCAGCTTATCCACAAAGAACAAGCGGCTCTCGAACATTTTCTGATGGATAAGCACCTCCCCTTTTGCCTGGGTGGCCACCACCAGTATGATGCTGAGCAAATCCGGGGTGAGGCCGGGCCAGGGGGCATCGGCTATGGTCAGGATGGAACCGTCTATGAAGTTTTGTATGGTGTACCCTTCCGTGTGGGCGGGGATGTGTATGTCGTCGTCCCGCCTTTCCAGGGCGATGCCGAGTTTCTGGAAAGCCGAGGGGATCAGGCCCAGGTTTTCCCAACTCACGTCCTTGATGGTGAGTTCACTGCGCGTCATGGCGGCCAATCCGATCCAGCTGCCGATCTCAATCATATCGGGCAGCATCCGGTGCTCGGTGCCCTTCAGGGCCGTTACCCCCTCGATGGTCAGCAGGTTCGAACCAATGCCCGAGATCTTTGCCCCCATGCGGTTGAGCATTTTGCACAACTGCTGCAGGTAGGGCTCACAGGCGGCATTGTAGATGGTTGTGGTCCCCTCTGCGAGTACGGCAGCCATCACGATGTTGGCGGTACCGGTAACCGAAGCCTCGTCGAGGAGCATATAGGTTCCTATCAGCTTTTCGGCCTCCACCCCGTAAAAATGTTCCTCCCGGTTGTAGCGGAACCGGGCGCCGAGCTTTATAAAGCCCTCAAAATGGGTGTCGAGGCGGCGGCGGCCGATTTTATCCCCTCCCGGCTTTGGGATGTATCCCTTCCCGAAACGGGCCAGCAGCGGGCCCACCAGCATAATGGAGCCCCGCAGGCTGCGGCCGTCTACCTTGAAGTCCCCGGATTGGAGGTAATCCAGGTTTATGTCGTCTGCCCTGAAGGTAAAGGAGCCCCTGCCCTTCTTCTGGATTTTAACCCCCAGGTTCTCGAGAATGGCAATCAGCTTGTTGACATCAACGATGTCGGGGATATTGTGAACGGTAACCGGTTCGGCGGTAAGCAAAACGGCACACAGAATCTGTAGGGCCTCGTTTTTGGCCCCCTGAGGCGTTATTTCGCCCTGCAGGCGATGCCCTCCTTCAATTCTGAATGTTCCCATGGACTCAGTACCGCTTTTTGCCCCGGGGGTTGCGCTGGCTTTTCTTGCCAGTGCCGGTGCGGTTCGATTTCACGTTGCGCTGTTTGAGGAACTGGCCGCTCTCTGTGAGGTTTTCCCCGTCGGATGCCAGATCGATCTGCCCGTCGCTCAGTTCGTAGAGGTGCTGGAAGATGGCTTTGTCATCGACGGTGTCTTTGTTCCAGTTCAGGTAGCATTTTTTCATGTGGTTGGCGATGGCGTACTCCAGGCCGGAGCGCTTGTCGCCTTTATCCCACTTCACCGCCTCGTCGATCATCCGTTTGATGTTATTGCCGTAATAGCGGTATTTCGGATGGTTTTGGGGGTAATGGAGCGGATCGGGGCGCTGACTGAGTACTTCCTGGCTGGGAATGGGGAAGGGCGAGTCTACATCCAGCTTGAAATCAGAAATAATGAAGAGCTGGTCCCACAATTTGTGCTGAAAATCGGGTACGTCGCGCAGGTGGGGCTGCATGTTGCCCATTACGCTGATGATCGACTGAGCGATCTGGTTCCGCTTTTCCCTGTCTTC
>DATIPV010000131.1:0-4314 GCA_035471525.1 Robiginitalea sp. | reverse complement strand
TTCGCAAGCCATTTTTTAATCGTTTTGGACCGGAACAACAATCCGGCGAAAAAGCAGACCAACAATAAGATCAGCACGGTAAGGGACTTGCTGCCATCAAAGCCCAGAAACCGCTCTGGTAGCCTGTCAGAGAGCGGCTCTGATATTTTCAGCAGCACTTCGTAGCCTTTGCCTATTAGGATATAGAGCAGCACGGCAGGCAGCATAAATAAAATTCCTCCCGTAAGGGTCGAACGCAGGAAAAACAGAAAAGGCTTCATTGTTTATGTGTTTGGTTTGTATAATGATAGTGACACAAATGCGGCTTTTATAGTCCTGGAGCGTTCCCCGAAAGGAGATAACCCGGAAAACCTCGGAATGAAATTGCCTGCTGGCAATCCAGGAAACCTAGAAGGCCTCCATCACCCCAAAATAGATGCCCTGATTCCCATCAACACCCAAAGCATAATCCAAGCGCATATTGATCTTTTTCTCTTTGGAAACCATGTACCGCAAACCCAATCCGGCGCTGGGCAGCCATTTTTTCTCGAATTCCTCCTCCCCGTTGTTCTCGTTGCCCCATACGCTGCCCGTTCCCCCGAAGAACACGGCTCCCCATTTGTCGTAAAACCGCCATCTGAACTCGGCCTGGGAAGCGATCATGTTCCGGCCTTTGTATTTACCGGCTTCATATCCCCTGAGGCTGTTTCGGACCCCGTAATTCTGATAGCCATCAAAGGGAACATCGCCCGAAGCAAAGCCCCCGGCCACATTCATGGCGAGGATGAGATTATCCCGCAGGGATCTGAAAAAACTGAATTTAAAATCGGTGTCAACATAGTTGTTATCGCTGCCAAGCCAGGTGGCATTCAATTTGGGCCTGATGCTGAAGGTGAAGCCACGGGAAGGGTTATAGGGATAGTCCCTGTTGTCGAAAGAAAGGTTCAGGCCCAGGCTGGATACAAAATTGTCGGCAATGTTATTCTGAGCGAAGAACTCGCGGGTGAAGTCGTTCTCGGCATCCGTTCCCTGATCGAATTTATAGTTGGTCTTGGTTCCCAGATAAAGCAGCCCCAGGTAGAAATCGTGAACGATTTTCCGGCTGTACTCTGCCGTTACGAAACTGCGGATTTCGGAATACACCAGGCGAATGTCGTTTCCCTGTTCGTCGTAAATAAAGTCGTTGTTGACCCGCAGGGTGCCGAACCCCAAAGAGGCCCTGTTCTTATCGTGGTTCCAGAAGAATCTCCCAAAGGGCGTGAATATATAACTGTTGTTGGTGGTGTAAATGGCATACAGGGATACCAGGGAAGGGGGCGACTCTGTGTCTTCCTTATCTGCTTTAAAGAAATACATGCCCAGTCCGCCGAAGCCTGTCTTCATAACCGGGCTGTTGCTCACAAGCGGCACCGCCAGGAAAGTTTTGGAAGCCTCGTTAAAAGTTGTGTCCACTTCCCGGGGCTGCTGACAATAAAGCTGGAAAGGCCATATAAACAATACCCCCATCCACAGGTTTTGCCAGGTAAAACTTCGCAGTGTCTTTGAATTCATTTAGCTGATTTATCCTTTTCTTGCATCGCCAATTTGCCTTCCCGACCCGACAGACCTATAAAATAGACGGTCCCGCGGGCCTTCGGGCGAAAGCCTAATCTGTCGCCCGGGTGTCCGGCAGATCCCCTGTCCCTTGATATTTCCTATTAGGCGGGCTGTACAGGCGAAGCCTCAATATAAAATCATTCGAGCTGTTGTTGGTCTCCGTAATGTTTTTCTGCCGGTTAAATATCAGGTACGATTCGATTCTCCAATCGCTTTTAAAACGGTAACCGATCCCTGGCGACAGTCGCAACAGGTCGTTGAAACGGTCCGTTTTTTTCAGGTTCATAAAAATCTCAGCCTCCAGGGGTATATAAAAACCCTCCGTAAAATCCAGGTGCAGCCCATCCAGCGCAATCCGGGTCGACAGCCGGTAGCGAAAGCGAAAACCGGTCTTCCAGCCCGAGTTGCCGAAAGTGCGTTGCAGCCGCTCCTCAATGCGCGCGAAGTTATTCAGGGTTACTTGTTTGATAGTGGGTATATCGAAAGTAAGCCCCTGAAAGAGCCTGAATTCCATATTGTCGTCGGCATTGTTGTTTTGGGTATAAATGGCCCCGCCACCCAGTCGATACGATTTTAAAAGGGGCTTATCAGTCAAAATAACCCCTTTGTTCCTCTTGTTCTTGAAATCAAGCGTCGATATCACCTGGAAGCGGTTGTACACCTCGGGCGTAATCTTACGGAAGGCAAATTGGGTGCTCAGGGTCCGGTATTCCGAGAGCTGGGAACTGGGGTTGTAGTCAATCCAGAATTGCTGATTCACCCGTACATCCTGATCCACGATGCTATCCTGGCAGTTTCCGGCCACCCCGTGCAGCAGCGCAATCGCTACGGGCAGCAGGAATCTGAGAAGGCAGGTCCTGAACAGGCAGAAAGGCAGGTCCTGAAAAAAAGGAAAGCGAGAAGCCTTTAGTGTATTCATAGGCGGTTTCACCAGTAGACCCCGACGAAGATAGGAAAAAACAACCGCTGCGGCCTGCCTGCTACCCTAACCTTGCTTACTTAACCGTATATCCCTTTCCCTCCATACAGGCCGAAAAGGCCTTCTTAAAATTATCCATTAACTCCTTCTCAGCTGCTGCAGCCGCCTGGTTATTCCGTTGTTGCTGCACCTCGTCTCCCACCACCTTGGCGCGACGGCCTCTTATTCCTCCCAAAACGGCGCCCATGGCCGCACCCTTGCCCGCATCGCCGGCTATGGCACCGAGGGCCGCTCCGGCAGCTGCACCCCCGGCGGCGCCCACAATGGCGGTTCCGTCGGCAGAGCGGTCGACCTGGGCGGCCTGCACCTGGGGAGGGTTAATCGGGTCTACGCCCGACTGCTCTTTCGCCCATTTATAGCAGGCGTATTCGTCGGCCTCCTGGGTGTCCTTATCCTGGTTATTCGATGGAAAAACATATAATCCCAGCCCGCTCGCAATGGACGAATTGTTCTGGGAAATACCGGTGGCACAAATCCCCATGAAAAAGACAGGAAGTACCTTTAAAACGATCCTATTCAGTGAATTCATGACTACAGGTCTTGGGGGTTAATAAATACATAGCCCAGTTGGCGCAGGGCATCGGCTTCATTGTAGAAAGTGTAACTCTTGGCGATTTTGCCATCTACAAGCTGGTAAACGGTATTAGCCCAGATGGTAACCGTGCCCCGATCGTCGCGGAAGGTGATTTCCAACTCGGCCCAGTTCGAAACCCAGTCGCCCTGGTTCTCCCCTTCGGCCACCTTGGTAGCCACATTACGCGAGCGTTTGTATTCGATTTTCTGGTACAGTTCCTGCACATTCTTGCGCCAGCTTGCTACAGCCCCCGCTTTGTTGATGGAATCGCCGTACGAGGGCCCAATGCCCATGTAGTCATCGGCCAGGTAGGAATCCATGGCGTCGAAGTCCATCTGTTCCACGGCCGTGATGTAGTTGTCGATTACCGCCAGGTTTTCCTGGGAAACATCCCCAGGGGCATTACAGGCCCATAGCGCCATACAGGTGCCCAGGGCCAGAGCAATTTTTTTCATAGGATAAACTTTTTTCTCAGGGCACATACCCCATTTCTGATTAAACCTTATGGCGCTTCCTTTTGAAACGGATACACCACCTTCCAGTCGTCCTTCATGCTTACAACCGTCCAACCTTTGGCAGCGGCCTCCTCAAGGCCCTTGTCGAGGCGGCCCACCGACGATTCCCGGTCATAGGCCCACTCCCGGTCTGCATCGGTATGGTGTACATACAGCTGGAAGGAAGGAAGCGAATTCGAATCGGTCCACTGCAGCATTTGCAAATCCCCGTCGGAATTCCCGGCGGCAAACACGGGCTTGCGACCGATGAATTTATGGATGCCCAGCGGCTTTCCGGCCTTATCGTCGATAAAGTCGAGGGCGGGCAGCCTTTGTATTTTGGGAATACCATCCTCAAGCACGAATTCGGTTTTGATGCTGCTGCCAACCACCTGGTCTTTGGGCACTCCGTAAACCTGCTCCACCCAGGGCCGCATAAATTCGATGCCGCCACCCGAAACGATAAAGGTCTTAAAGTCATTGGCCCGCAGGTAGGCCATTAGCTCCAGCATGGGCTGAAACACCAGGTCGGTATACGGCCGGTCGAAACGGGGGTGTTTGGCTGTAGCCAGCCAGTCTTTCACGATTTGCTCAAATTCTTCGGTGGTGTTCCCGGCATGCGTGGCCATCACGATTTCTATAATGCCGTGCTCCCCGAAAGAACCCAGGGTTCTCATATCGTTTTCCAAAAC
>DATIPV010000130.1:0-13418 GCA_035471525.1 Robiginitalea sp. | reverse complement strand
TGATTCGCATCCTCAACCGCCTGGTGCACCATTTCTTTGAGCGCAAAGACTACGATGAGGCCCTGGAGACCTTTCTGCAGAGTTTTATCAAGATGGGGTTGAAATTCCTGCTCTTCGTTCTGGTGGTTACCCAGCTCGGGGTAAAATCTTCGTCCCTGGTTGCCCTGGTGGGAGCCGCCGGGCTGGCGGTGGGTCTGGCCCTGCAGGGATCCCTATCGAATTTTGCAGGCGGGGTTCTTATCCTGGTTTTCAAACCCTTCCGGGTCGGCGATTTCATCTCGGCCCAGGGGGTGGACGGCACCGTAAAGGAGATCAATATCTTCACCACCAAGATAAACACCTTCGGGAACCAGGTGGCCATTATCCCCAACGGAAAGCTCTCCAACGAGAACATCATCAATTTCAACGCCGAAGAGACACGGCGCGACAAGATGCAGGTGGGCATCAGTTATGGTTCCGACATCCGCAAGGCAAAGGAGATCCTGCTGGAAATCTGCCGGGAAGACGGGCGCATCCTGCAGACCCCCGCCCCGGAGGTCTATGTGGCCGAACTGGCCGACAGCTCCGTAAACCTGAGCCTTCGCTTCTGGGCCAAAAACGAGGATTTCTGGGCAGCCCATTTTCATGTTACGGAAACCCTCAAGGCCCGTTTCGACGATGCAGGCATTGAAATCCCCTTTCCGCAGCGCGATGTCCATCTGATCGGGAAGTAGGTAAACTTGATTATACGGCTCTTTTTTAGTACCTTAGCGGTTGAATTTAAACCCTATGAGGAATGAAAAATGTAATGCTGATGGCGGTTTTGCTGATGAGTACGGCAGCCGCCGCCCAATACAACGGGAACAAAGAAATGCGGCACCACGGGATGCTGCTGATTCTGGAATACGAGTTGCCGATTAATGGCACCCCGTACGTAAACGAACTCTACAAAAAAGGGACCATTACCATCCGAAACGCAGACAGGACCCTTGAGGAAGAAAGGCTGTTGCGCTTCAATGCCTTTACGGGCGATATGGAATACGAAAGCCCGGGCGGCAAAGTACAAACCCTGCTGAAACGGGAGAATATCGAAGTGGAAATGGACGGCCTTACCTACCAGGTACACCCCTACCGGGTGAACGGAAAAATTCACCGGGCGTATTTCATCCCGATGAACCGGGGCGAGAAAGTGGTGCTCTACAAGAAGCCGATCAAGAACTACCGCAAGCCGGCCCTGCCCGAGCACGGGTACGAAGAAGCCCGCAAACCGGAATACTTCGACGCATCGGAGTACTACCTGCGCATCGACGGGGCGAGCATGGTACCCGTAAAATTGACCAAAAGAGGGCTGCTGAGCTCCCTGGACGACCGGGAACCGGCCCTGAAGGCGTACATAAGCGACCAACAGCTGAATCTGCGCGACCCGAAGGATGCCCTGAGCCTGATCAACTATTACAACAGCCTGGCTTCCGTCAATTAGCGGCTTTCTTGCCGGTAGTTATGAAGTCTTTCAGGTAGTAGGGTTCAAAATAGGCGAGATCTTCAAAGCGGCCTTCCCGGAATGCTGCAAAGGCAAGGGATCCCATCTCCAGAGAGGAAGGGAGTACCCCGGGGTGGAAACGAAACGCCGGATTCTTTAGCAATTCACGGCATTTGGCCGCCCCGCTGCCCAATAAGTGGACCGGCGGGCCGGTCAGGTACGGGGCGAAGGAATCCGCTGTGAGTATTTCGGCACGGGTCTCGCGCAGGGGTTGCATCTGCGCGTCGAACACCGCCGAATAAACCTCCATCCGCCGGGCATCCAGCATCGGGATTAGCACCCCTTCCCTGAGCGGGGCTGCTTCTGCCATGATCCGGAGGGTCGGCAGGGCGATCAGCGGGATGTCGAGGGCAAAACAAAGGCCTTTGGCCGCGGCCACCCCGATCCTGAGGCCGGTATAGGAACCCGGGCCCTTGCTTACGGCCACCGCCTGCAGCTCCCGGGCGGTGAGGCCCGCCTCCTGCAGCACCTCCCCGATAAAGACGTGCAGGCGTTCTGCATGCGTATAATCCGACGAGCGGTCTTCGCGGCAGCTGCGCAACACCGCTCCCTGAAACAGGCTTACCGAGCAGTTGACCGTAGCAGTCTCAATAGTAAGGATCCATGCCATAGGTCGCAAAGATAAGGACCTGCCTTTCCATATGAAAGACAGGTCCACTTATTCCTATGTGTCGCTGCGGGTGCCCGGTCAGCGGTCGAGCCTGATAGGCAGGCCGAAGTAGAACTCCAGCACCTTGATGCGGAAAATATAGTTGTACTTGTTGCGGATTACCTCAGCTGCCGCATTGTCGACCCGCGCCTGGGCCTGGCTGAAATCGAAGGCATTCATCAGCCCTTCCTCGTAGCGGGCTTTTGCATAGTCGTAGGCCAGTTGGCGGGCTTCCAGGGTACGCTGGGCAGCCTCATACGACTTGGCGAAGTTTTCCACGTCGGCATAGGCCGTGTTGATATTCGATTCCAGGGTGAGCTTGTCCTGCTCCAGTTGCAGTTCAGCCCGTTGCACATCTATCCGAGACCTCTTGATGCTGTTTGATGTGCTGAATCCATTGAACAGCGGTATGTCGATCCGCGCCCCATAGGAAATCCCGTCCAGAATCCAAAGCTGATCCGTGAAGATCGGGGTGTAGAAATCTCCTGGGCTGTCTGGGTTAGGAAGCTGAAGATTGCTGGAATAGCGGGTGTTGTAATTAAAGAAAGCTCCCAGGGTTGGATATCGTGCTCCCTTGGCAATCTGCAGGTCTTTTTTGGCCAGTTCCACATTGGTCTGTGAGAAGGCGATGTCGTTGCGGAAAGTAAGCGCCTTGGCGTAGATTACCTTGGCTGAATTATCAAGGATATCGGCCGGAGGCACATCGAAGTCTTCGTCGGCAATGTCGAAATTCTCGTAATCGGTTATCTGCAATAGCTGGGCCAACGAAATGCGGGAAAGCAACACCTGGTTCTGGCCGTTTACGATCTGCTGCTCCTGGTTGGCGGCCGTGGCCTCCACCTCGAGCTGGTCGCCCCGGGGCAACACCCCGGCGGCCACCTGTTCGCGGGTGCGGATCAGGTCCTGGCGGGTTACCGCATACTGGGCCTCGAAGACCTTGAGCGACTCTTTGTTCGAAAGCACCTGCAGGTAGGCATTGGCCACATTCAGGCGGATGTCGTCGATCAGGTTGTTGAGGCGGTACTGATTGGCCAGGGCATTCAACTCGGCCCGTCTGAGACGGTGTACATTCCTCAGACCGTCGAACAAACTAACCGATGAGGTAATATTGCCATTAGCGGTGGTAATTTGTTCAGTTGTAGGGCGGTTGGAAGAGGGATCGATGGTGAAACCCTTATTCCCTCCGCCGCTGAGCTGGGCGTTCAATCCGGGAAGGAAGTTCCCAATGGCATCAGATCTATCGATGAGGGCGTTGTCGAGGTCGAGTTCGAATTGCTGCACGCTCAGGTTGTTTTCCACGGCAAAGGTAACGCACTCCTCCAGGGTCCATTGGCGCAATTGCGCACTGAGGGAGGTCAATGCCAGAAAAAAGAATGCGGAAAGTAAACGGTATTTCATGATTCGTCTTTTGATTTTGGATGCATCTCTGCGGGCGATAAAAGGGAACAGGTCGCGCCTATTCGCCCTCGCTGTCTTCATCGCCTTTTTTGATCGGTTCGGTTTTGTTCCAGACTTTTACCTTGTCGTCCTTGGTCAATCCGGAGACGATTTCGACATTGACCCCGTCGGAGATCCCGATCTCGATGTCGCGGCGTTCGAACTGCTGGTCGCCGGTAGCCACCTCCACGTAGGGCTTGTCGGTCTCCCGGTCGAATTGGAGCAGGGCCTCGGGAACAACCATTATGCTGTCTTTCTTCTCCAGGGTAAGCGAGGCGTTGGCACTGTACCCGGCCCGCACCATAATGCTGTCGTTTACCTCGACCTCTCCCTCAATCTTGAACTGCACGGCCCCGGCCTCCTCTACCCCTTTGGGGGCGATAAAGCGGAGCCTGGCCCCGAATTTCTGGTCTTCCATGGCTCCCAGGCTAATTTCGAGCGGCATACCGATCTGGAGCTTGCCCACTTCCCCCTCGTCTACCTGGCCTTCGAAGATCATGTTGCTCAGGTCGGCGATGGTGGCAATGGTGGTCCCGTCGTTGAAGTTGTTGCTCTGGATCACCTGGTCGCCTTCCTCCACAGGGATCTCCAGGATGGTCCCGTTTACGGTGGCCCGTATGTTGGTGTTGGCGCTGGAAGACCCGCCGGCAGATCCAAGCCGGATGATCCGGTAATCGGCCCGGGCATTTTCCAGTTCCTGCACCGCCTGTTCGTACTGGCGTTGCTGGTTGTTGAACTCCTGGTCTGAGATGACCCCTTTGTCGTGCAGGATCTTGTTCCGATCAAATTCCAGTTTTATGGTATTGAGGGCGATCTCTGCATTTTTCACCCGTCCCTGGGCCTGGTTAAGCGCCTGCTCGTTGGGCACTACCCGAATCACGGCAATCAGGTCCCCGGCTTTGACCGGGTCTCCCTCCACCATAAAAATCCGGTCTATGATCCCTGAGATCTGAGGCTTTATTTCGATCTCGTCCTCCGGGACGACTTTTCCGGTAGCCACCGTCTTGCGCTCAATACTAGAGGTGAACGGGTTCTGGGTCTCATAGGTGATGGCCGATTTGCTATTCGTTTTGATAAAATAGGCCGCCGCCCACATGGCTCCGAGGGCTAAGACTGCTATCAGGCCGTACTTCACATATTTGTTCATGACAATTGGTAGTATTTAGTTTTTCATTCCAGTTTATTCCTCACGCAGGGCGTCTATGGGTTTTATGCTGACTGCCCGCTGGGCCGGGATCAGGCCAATGAGGGTGCCGAGCAAGACCATGATCAGCAAAGCACCTATTACCAGCGGGATGGGCACGGTCGGATTGGTATAGGGGAAATCGGTGTTGTCTGCCGTCATATTGTTGATGAGGCTCAGTACCCCGGCCCCCAGCACAATGCCGATGATGCCCGCCAGCATGGTCAGGAAGACCGATTCCAGGATAATGAGCGTGCGAACCTCTCCCGGGGTGGCCCCCAGGGCCCGCCTGATGCCGAGCTCCTTGGTGCGTTCCTTCACCGAAATCAGCAGGATATTGCCGATGCCGATAACCCCGGCCAGGATGGTGGCCAGGCCCACAACCAGCGACAGGAAGGTAATGCCACGGGCAAACCCCATGATGCGGCCGAAGATCTCTCCCAGATTGAAGGAACCGATGGCCCGCTCGTCGTCGGGGTGCACCCGGTGGATGCTTTTCAGGACCCGCTTCACGTCTTTCTCGACCTGTATCACGTCGGCATCGTCATAGGCCGCGATGCTAAAGAACTGGACCGACTCGCCCGTATTGTACAATTTTCTGAAGGTGTTGAAGGGGATAAAAATGTCCCCGTCGGTGCCGAACGGGGTGGTTTGGGTGAATTTATGCACCCCGACCACCTGGAAGTATACCTTTTCGATCCGGACATAGGCCCCGATGGGGTTTTCGTCCTTTTCAAAAAGTTCCTGCTGCACGCGTTCCCCGATAACACAGACCTTGCGCGAGCTTTCCATGTCTTCCTCGTTGATGAATCGTCCGTTCTTGTATATTTTCTGGGTAGCCATTTTGGCGATTTCCGGAAAGTACCCGTATACCGGGTAAGCATTGGACTTCAGACCCCGCACGGTTTGAGCCGCCTCGCCCCCGAACACCCCTTTGGTATTGATAGGGGCTATATACTGAATGTCGGGAATCCGGTTGCGCAGCACCTCGGCATCGCCTACCCGCAGCGGCACGGCCCGCCCGATCTTATAACCGCTATAGGGGATGCTGGTGCGGTTGCTCCAGGTCCAAAGGCTGTTTTTGGCGACCGTCTCAAAGTTCCGCTCAAAACCGTTATCGAGGCCCTTTGCGGCCCCGGCCAGGGCTATGTAAATGAAAATGCCCCAGAGTACGCCCACCACCGTGATGATGGTCCGCGTCTTGTTCTTTCCGATGGACCCGAAAATCTCCTGCCAGGTATTTTTATCGAATAACAGCTTCATCCTATTCGTCTCTGAGGGCTATAATGGGTTTGATCCGGGCTGCGCGCCGGGCGGGCACATACCCCGCCACCCCGCCGAATACAATCAGGAGTACCGTGGCAAAAACGGCTACTCCGATGCTGATGTACGGATTGGTGATGAAATAATCGTCTGCCAGGTTGTCGCCCAGGGATCTCAGCAGGGCGATGCCGATGATCATGCCCACAAAACCAGAAAGGGTCGTAATAAAGACCGACTCCAGCAAGATGGTGCTGATCACTGTTTTCGGGGTGGCGCCGATGGCCTTGCGGATGCCAATTTCCTTGGTGCGCTCCTTAACCACGTACACCATAATGTTGCTGATGCCGATAATCCCGGCAATGATGGTGCCGAAGGCCACCACGGTTACGATGAGCTGCAGGGCCCCGGCGAATTCCTGGTTCTGCTTCAGGGCATCGGTCACGTTGCGGATAAAAAAGGCATTGCGGTCGTCGGGGTGAATGTACTTTTTGTCCTTCATAAAGCGGCGCAGGTTGCTCTCCAGGGCCATGGCCCCGGTATAGCCGAGTTCGGGCTTGAACTGCACCACGATCTGGTCTACCTCATCGCGGTTCTTTTCGATAAGCTGGCGCGTCGTGTAGGGGATAAAGATCTGCCGTTCTTCGTTGTCGCCGCCCTCGTCCTGAAAGACCCCGATTACCTTGAAAACCGAGCCCCCCACGTCGATGTAGTTGCCCAGGGCATCCTCTGCGCCGAAAAGGTCTATCTCCACCAGGCGGCCGATCACGGCATTCCGCGTTTTTTCTTCGATATCCCGGTGGTTCAGGTAGCGGCCCTTCATAATGATCGTCTTCTCGGCAAACTGCTGCCCCCAGTCTACCCCCTGGGTGGTGTAGGTGTTCGATTCCTGCTTGTATTTCACCATGGCGCTGCGGCGGATGATGGGAGACACATGTTCCAGGAACATGGGGAAATTCGTCTCGATGTCGGCCAGGTCTGTATTGTCGAATTCAATGGTGCGGTTCGACTTGTAGCCCTTGTACGGCTTGGAGGTGCGGCCCGGAAAGAGGTAGATCACGTTGGTGGCATCCTGGGAGAAGAACTGATCGAAGGTGTTGATAAGCCCGTTGCCCATCCCGTAAAGGGTAATGAAAATCAGGATCCCCAGGGCAACCGTGAAGCCCGAGAGGAAGGTCCGGAGCTTGTTCTTGCCGATGGTGCCGAAGATTTCCCGCCATGTGTCCCTATTGAACATACTCGGAAGCCCTTTTCTGCTTGATCTTCTTGTCTTCGACGATTACGCCGTCTCGCAGGTGGATGATGCGCTTGCACATGTGCGCGATATCGTTCTCGTGGGTCACCACCAGGATGGTGTTGCCCTGGTCGTTTATCTGCTGGATCAGCTCCATGACCTCGAAGGAGGTGGTGCTGTCGAGCGCCCCGGTAGGCTCATCGGCCAGCAATACCTTTGGCTCAGACACCATGGCACGGGCGATGGCCACGCGCTGCTTCTGGCCGCCTGAAAGCTCGCTGGGCAGGTGGTTGGCC
The DNA here is from genome assembly GCA_035471525.1 of Robiginitalea sp. Lineage (GTDB taxonomy): Bacteria > Bacteroidota > Bacteroidia > Flavobacteriales > Flavobacteriaceae > Robiginitalea. The sequence goes on along the minus strand of DATIPV010000130.1, from coordinate 5,840 downwards.
CATTCCCTGAGCCCCACCTGTTCGAGGTATTTCATAGCCTTGGCCTCGCGATCCTTCCGCCCCATTTTCTGGTAATACAGCGGCAGGGCCACATTTTCGAGGGCCGTTTTGTAATTGATCAGGTTAAAAGACTGGAAAACGAATCCCAGGAACCTATTGCGGTATCTGGCGGCCTTGGTTTCGTTCAGGTTCCTGATGGGCACCCCGTCGAGGAGGTATTCGCCCGAATCCGCTTCATCCAGCATGCCCAGAATGTTGAGCAGGGTCGATTTTCCGGATCCGGAAGACCCCATGATTGCCACCAGTTCGCCTGCTTCCGCCTTGAAATTGATTCCCTTGAGAACGTGAAGGGAATTGCTCCCCATCTTATAGGATTTGTGTAACTCGTTGATTTCGATCATGGTTGGTATAGTAAATTGAACCGGTCCGCTGGTTAGACCGCGAAGTCCAGAATTTGTTACAGGGAGGATTCCAAATAATATGTTAAAACATACTAGGCGCCAGCCTCGGTTGGCGCCAGGGTGTTCCATACCTTAATGACGTCCTGCTCCAAAATCCCCGATTTTACCTCCACATAGATGCCGTCGCTGATGCCCAGCTCCAGGTCCCGGCGCTCAAATTGCTGGGGGGCCACCTCCACCTCCACAAAGGGTTTCTTGGTGTCGGGGTCGAATTGCACCAGGGCCTCTTTCACCGCCAGCACGCTGTCTGCCTTACCCAGGATAATGGAGGCGTTGGCGCTCAGGCCCGCCCTAATAAAGATGCTGTCCTGTTTTTTCAGGGATCCTTTGATCTCGAACTGGATGGCCCCGTTCTCTTCTTTTCCCTTGGGGGCGATGTAGTCGAGCACCGCGTCGAACACCTGGTCTTCGATGGCACCCACAGTTATCTCAAGGGGGAGGTCTTCGTGGATTTTCCCGACCTCCGATTCGTCTACCTTCCCTTCGAAGATCATTTTCCCGATATCGGCTATGGCCGCAATGGTGGTCCCTTCGTTGAAGGTATTGGCTTCTATTACCTGGTTGCCCACCTCTACCGGCACTTCCAGGACCATGCCGCTCACGGTGGCCCGTATCAGGGTGTTGGCTGCGCCGCTCAGGCCCTGGGTGGTGCCCGTGCGCACAATGTCGTAGCGCTTGTTGGCCGCAGAATACCCTTGTTTGGCCTGGTCGTAGCTCACCTGGGCCCGGTCCATGTCGGCCTGGGAGATAACGCCCCGCGAGAACAGGGCCTGCTGCCTCTCGAAATTCCGACGCTGGTCGTTCAGGGTAATCTTGGCGTCTTCGATGGCATTCTTGGCGTCGTTCAGGGCGCTCAGGTTAGGCACCACCTTCAGTTTGGCCAGCAGGTCGCCCGATTGCACGAAATCGCCCCCCTCCACGTAAATTTCCTCGATAACCCCTGAAATATTCGGTTTGATAAGCACCTCTTCAAGGGGTAAAATACTGCCGGTAGCCACCGTCTTCTTGACGATGTTCTGGCGGGAAGGCTTCTCGGTCTGGTAAACCACGGGGTCTTCCGCATTTTTCTGGTACAGGTAGTACATGGATACCCCAAAGGTGAGCACGATGAGTGCCAGGATGAGAATGGTCAGTGACTTTTTCATGGTATGCGTATTGATTCTTTCTAGGTTATTCGTTTCTCAGGGCGTCGATAGGTTTTACACGGATGGCGCTCTGGGCCGGGATAAACCCGGCCAGCAGGCCTGAAGCCGTCAGAATAGCCAGGGCAGCCATTACAACCCCCAGGCTTACGCTCGGGTTGGCAAACATATCTACCGGGCCGTTGGCATCGAGCAGGGAGTTTACCCCGAAAATAAACAGGGCCCCTATGGCGATGCCGGCCATGCCCGACAGAATGGTGAGCACCAGCGATTCCATGAGGACCTGCATGCGGATGCTCCAGGGCTGCTCGCCCAGGGCACGCCGGATCCCGATCTCCTTGGTGCGTTCCTTGACGACGATCAGCATAATGTTGCTGACCCCGATAATTCCCGAGAGCAGCACCAGGATCCCCACGAAATAGGCGATAAAGCGCATGGCGCCGAACAGGCTTTCCACGCGGTTGAACTGTTCATACAGGTCAAAATAGCCGATGGCGCGGGTATCTTCGGGGTGCACCTTGTGCTTTTCCTTCAGGGCCCCCACGATCGCCTCCTTCAGGGAGGTAATGGAGGTGCCGTCTTTGGCGGTAATGGCCATCCAGCCCACGTTGTCGGCCTGGTTAAAGGCCTGGGAAAAGGTGGTAAAGGGCACGAAGATTTGTTTCTGACCTTCTTCCCCGTCCCCGTCGTTGGCTTTCTTCTTGTAGGTGCCCACCACCATAAAGTTGACCCCCTGAATCTTGATATAGGTGCCCAGTACTTCTTCCCCGGGCTCGTACAGTTCGCTGACCACCCCTTCCCCGATTACGGCTATCTTCCGCTTTTCGCGTATGTCGTTGTGGTTTACGAAACGCCCCGCTGTAATACCCATGGGGTCCTGGTTGATGATCTCCGGGTAGTCTCCGTATATGTTGTAGGCCCCGGTCTTGATGCCGCGGATTACGTTGCTGCCTCCCCGAAAGCCGCTCAGCTGATTGCGTGCCGAGACAAACCGGAGCTCGGGGAAACGCTGGCGAAGCATGGGCACGTCTTCCAGCTTGAAATGGAACGAACGGTCTTTCGGAAGGCCCTGGTGGGCCTTGGTGGTTCGCCGGGTCCAGATAAACATGGTATTGGTGGCTATGTCTCCGAAATCGGCCATGATCCCGTTTTCCAGGCCCCGGCCGGCAGCCAGCAGGATGATCAGGATCAAAATGCCCCAGAACACGCCGAAGGCCGTGAGCACGGTGCGGAACCAGTTGCCGGTGAGCACTTCCAGAATTTCTTTCCAACGGTCTTTGTTAAACATGGTCTTCCGGGTTTACTATAGTTCTTCCGGTCTCATTCATCGCGCAGGGCATTGATCACCTGAATGTTGGCTGCCCGCCAGGCGGGGAAAAAGCCGGCGATGGTGCCGGCTGCGATCAGCACGAACACCGTGGAAAGCGCCACGTTCAGGTTAACCGAGGGGTTCATGATATAGTCTACTTCGATGTGGGGGCCCAGCAGCTCCAAAAGGCCCATGCTGAAGATCAGGCCCAGGAAGCCCGAAAGGGAGGTCACAAAGATGGCCTCATGCATGATCATCCCCACAATGGACCAGGGTTTCGCGCCCAGGGCCTTGCGGATGCCGATCTCCCGGGTGCGCTCCTTTACCACGATAAGCATGATGTTGCTAACGCCCACCACTCCGGCTATGATGGTACAGATGCCCACAAACCAGAAAAAGAGCTTGATGTTCCCGGTAAGGCTGTAATAGCGCTTGGCCTCCTCCAGGGCGCTAAAAACCCGGATGGCGCTGGTATCGTCCGGGGCCACCACATGTATCTGCTGCAGGTAGCTGCGCAGCTCGTTCTTGAAGGCTACCGCCTCGACCACGGCCTGGTCGAAGGTCTCTGCCGGCGGCAGCGTATAGGCAAGGGTGTTGACGCGGTCGCCCCCGTTGAATACTTTCTGGGCGGTCTTCAGGGGAATGTAAATCTGTTCTTCCTCCCGTTCTTCCTGATCCCTGTACACCCCGACGATCTTGAAGGGAATCCCGGAAATATCTATAAAGGTTCCCACCGGTGAATCCAGGGCCCCGAATACGTCCTTCCTGATCTTGAAGCCGATCACGGCTACCTTGGCGGTGCTTTCCAGATCGCTGTAGTTGATAAACCGGCCTTCGGCCATCCGGGCGTTCTCGATAAACTGGAAATCGTCGCCGACTCCCTGAATGCCGTATACCAGGGCCTCATTGCCATAGGTTACCGTAACGCCGTTGACAAAGTTGCGACTCGACTCGTATTCGATGCGCGGGCCATTCATCTGGCTCCAGGTGTCAAAATTCTCGTTGCGCAGCTGGATGCGCCGCCCCGGGTTCATCCCCTTGTATTCCATGCTGGTCATCCCGGGCCAGACCCAGACCGAGGTGGAGGCGTCCTGTTCGAATTCATGGGCAATGCCATTGCGCATACCCTGCCCGAATCCGAGCAGGATTACAAGAATGAAAATACCGGAGGCCACGGAAAGGCCTGTGAGAAAGGTGCGGAGCTTATTCTTGCGAAGGGTGTCGAAGATCTCCTGCCATCGCTCGATATCGAACATGCGGTTGGTGATTTTGATTGATGAATGACACTATGCTTCATCCATAGGACGGAACCAAACCGCAATTGTTACAGTAAAAAAGTATAGAATAATGTTAAATCAGGCCTTGATCTTTCTGAAAACGAAGAAGAGCAATACCCCGATCAGGATATAGGGGATGGCCATCAGATAGACGATGCCGTTGTTGACCCCCTCGGCGACCGTATTGTCGGCCCCGCTCTCCAGCACCGCCCGGCACATGGCGCACTGGGCCCGCAACCCTGCCGGGAGGAGCAGGGCGGCCGGCAGCAGCAGCAAAGGAAGGCGTTTCGGTCTCATCGGGTTACGGGGTGTAATAAGGTGAGATCAGCACATAAACGACCACTCCGCTCAGGGCCACGTACAGCCAGACCGGAAAGGTGATGCGGGCCAGTTTCCGGTGTCCCTCGAAATCCTTCAGATAGGCCTTGGCATAGGTCTTCAGCACCAGGGGGATAACCGCCACCGAGAGCAGGATGTGCGAGATCAGTATAAAGAAGTACACGGTGCGCAGCAAACCCTCCCCCCCAAAAGGCGTGGAATCGGAGGTCATGTGGTAGGCCACGTACATGAGCAGGAACAGGAGCGACAGGAAGATACAGCTGGTCATAAGGCGCTGGTGCAGCCTTTGCCGGCCGTTTTTTATGGCCCAAAGGGCGCCCAGCAGAAGCAGGGCCGTAAGGCCATTAATGCCCGCATAAACGGGCGGCAGAAAGCTCAGGGGCTCCACATTGGGGATGCGCAGGCCGAACAGCAGGGCCACCACCACCGGTATAACAATGGAGATCAGGGTAATCCAGCGGTTGAACTGCTTCTCTTTCTGCAAGGGGTCAGTTTTCATAAGGTTCGTCCAGTAATTTGCGTATGTCTTCCCGGAGCAGGCTTATCTGCTCGGTCTCTTCCCCGTCTTCGGCCTCCCTGCCTTCGGGGATGGCCCCCCGGTAATAGACGAGCAGGTTCCCGAAGTCGTCCTTGCGACAGCGAATATACCCCTGCCGGTCGATCAGGGCGAACAGGCCGGAATGTTCGAAGCCGCCCGCGACCCCGGGCATTTCAGCGGCAAAGATATTAAACCCGGAGTTGGCCAGCTCGTAAATGGTGTCGCGGTTCCCGGTGAGCAGGTGCCAGTCCATATCGGTAATGCCGTAGGCCTCGGCGTACTGCTTGAGCACCCCGGGGGTATCGTGCCGCGGATTGATGGTGAAGGAGGCCACCCCGAAATCGGCCCGGTCGCGAAAGGTTTCCTGCAGGGCCACCAGGTTTTGGGTCATGACCGGGCAGATGGTGGGGCAGGTGGTGAAGAAGAATTCGGCCACATACACCTTCCCCAGGTAATCCCGGTCGGTAATCAATAGGCTGTCCTGATCGAGCAGGGCAAAGGGCGGCACCCTGCGCCGCTCCCCGTTCAGGAGCACATAGGAAAGGGGTTCCGCGCCGGGGTCGCGGCTGATCCGGTCGTGTTCAACCACGCGGCCCTCCACCAGGCGATCCACTATTTTAGGGACAAAGAGGATGCCGAACAGGAGGATTACCGCCCCGATCCAGATGTAGTTGTATGATCCCTTTTTCATGCGCGTGGGTTGAGTTCCGGGTATGTCCTTAGTCCCTCCGGGCCTGGTTCTTTTTGAGCGCCAGGCGGTATTCGGCCAGGATA
>DATIPV010000129.1:0-1679 GCA_035471525.1 Robiginitalea sp. | reverse complement strand
AGCACCCGGTACAGGCGGCGCGCCCTCACCTCCAGGGTTCCGAACCCGGCATCTGCGAGCACTTTCAGGTAGTCTTGCAGCGGAATGCTGCCGCTCAGGCATTGGGCCCGCAGGCGGTCGTCGTTCCGCAATTCTTCACCGAGGGGCACATCGCAGACCGGATCGCTCATCACCAGCCGGCCACCGGGCTTTAGTACCCGGTACATCTCGGCCACTGCCCGTTTCAGGTCGGCTTCCTTAAATATGTTGAACAGGCAGTTCTGGGCGGCCACCTCCACACTGGCGTCGGCCAGGGGCAGGCTCAGGGCATCGCCCCGCCTCAATTCCACAAACTCCTCAGCGAACCAGTCGTTCTCTCTTTCCGCGATTTTGAAATTGGCCCGGGAGGCTTCCAGCATCTCCTCTACCACGTCCACGCCGATTACTCCTCCCTTCCGGCGCGAGAAATAAGCAAACTGAAGTAGTTCCATACCTCCGCCGACCCCTACGTACAGCACGGTGGGGTTGCCAGTCAGGTCCTGGGGCGAAACCGTGCTTCCGCACCCGTAGTTCATTTCCTGCATGATCCGCGGAATGGAGAGCCCCGGGAGCTGCCAGGTGGGGTTCGTGGTGCAGCAGAGGCCCACATCGGGTTTCAGGGCCGCATCGCGGTACAGTTCGCGGGTAGCATGCAGATAACTCATAGTAAGGAGGTAATTTGTTTGTTAGCCTTGCATTCCTTCGCCCGGTTTCAGATTCGTGCGATCAGTTCCATAAAAAGCTTCACCAGATTGGGTTCGGCCCTGGCGGCAACAGCCAATATTTCTTCGACCCGTACGGGCTCCAGGTGGTCCGGGTCGCATTCGTCTGTGAGCACCGATACAGCCACTACCGGGAGTTTCAGATGGTTGGCGACGATTACCTCGGGCACCGTGCTCATTCCCACAGCGTCGGCCCCCAGTATCCGAAGCATGCGGTATTCGGCCCGTGTTTCGAGCTGGGGCCCGATCATGGCGGCGTAAACCCCCTGCTGCAGGCCGATCCCGATTTCACCGGCAATGTTGGCCAGGGTCTCCGACATAAAGGGGTCGTAAGGCTGGCTCATATCGGCAAAGCGCTCCCCGAACTCCGACACGTTTTTAAAGGCCAGGGGCGAACCGCCCTGCAGGTTGATGTGGTCGTTCAGCAGCATGAGCTCCCCTTTGCGGAACTTCGGATTCAGGGCCCCGGCGGCATTGGAAATCAGCAGTTTCTTGATGCCTAACTGCTGCATAACCCGGATGGGATAGGTAACTTCGGTAAGTTCGTATCCCTCGTAGAGGTGAAACCGACCCTGCATGACCACCGCCTTTTTAGTGCCCAGCGTCCCGTAGAGGAGCTTGCCGCTGTGGAATTCCACCGTGGCCAGCGGGAAATTGGGGATGTTGTGGTAGTGCGCCACTTTGGGGTCGGCAAGTTCGTCGGCCAGACGTCCCAGGCCCGACCCGAGTACAATGCCGATCTCCGGATTCATAAACCCTTTGGAACGGAGGTAATCTACAGAGGCCTCCAATTGCGTGCTAGTCATGGGAAAGGTTTTTTAAGAAAGGTGCAAATGCCGGGTTTCCGGCAATGTCTTCGAACCGGTCGATATCATTCCGGGGGGGCAGCAGCCAGGTGGGTGTCTTTTGCAAATCGCGCAGGGTGGCCTCCAGCACGGT
>DATIPV010000128.1:0-5204 GCA_035471525.1 Robiginitalea sp. | reverse complement strand
CTGCTCCGGCGGGCAGACACACCTGCGCTGCGTAAAGGTGACGCCACTGACCTACCGGGAAGACGGCAGCATCGAAACCCTGGACCGGTTGGTAAGCCTGCCCGAAGAATAAGCCCGGTAGGCCGTTCAGTTCCGGTCAATAGCCAGTTGCCTGTTGGCCCGCCCGATCAATTTTTTCACCAGCACCGGGGCCCACCCGAGGTATTCCCGCGGATCGGATCAGAAACAAAGTGCGGATCATGGTTCGGGATTCAGGCGTTGGCATCCGGAAGATTGCAACTTTTGGAGATTCATTCCCGATCGGGCCTGATCACAGGGGTCGCGGCCAAGGCCGAAACGCCCTGCCCCAGGGATACTTCTATGGGGGTGAGGTCCCTTCCGAAAGCGTCCCGGTACTTTTCAACCATCGCCTTTGTAAAGCCGGGCAGGGCCTCTCTCCGAACCAGGTTCAGGCTGCAGCCCCCGAACCCGCCGCCCACCATGCGGGCCCCGGCCACCCCGGGAAAGTCCCGGGCCGCTTCTACCAGAAAATCGAGTTCCCCGCAGCTCACCTCATACAGCTGGCTGAGTCCTTGATGCGTTTGCAGCAGCAGGTCCCCTAAATATTCCATCTGACCCTCCTCCAGGGCCCTGGTGGCTTCGAGCACCCGAAGGTTCTCTTCCACCACATAGCGGCAGCGCCTGTAAACAGTATCTTCCATCACATGGCGGGCGCTGTTGAGCATGGCAGGGGTCACGTCCCGGAGGCTGTTAACATCCTTGTTCGCCCGCGACAGAATCGCAACTCCCGCGTCGCACTCCTCCCGCCGCCGGTTGTAAGCGCTGGAGGCCAGGGAATGGGTTACCCCGCTGTTCAGCAAGAGCAGGCCGTAATCTCCCAGCAGGGCAGGGATATACCGGTGCTCCAGGCTGCGGCAGTCGAGCAGGATAAAGTGTCCTTCCCGCCCCATAACGCAGGCAAACTGATCCATGATCCCGCATTGGGTGCCCACATAGGTATGCTCGGCTGCCTGCGACAGCGCAATGAGCTCCCGGGGCTGGAGCCCGAGTCCGAAGAGCCGGTTGAGGCCCCAGGCGAGTCCGCACTCAAGGGCTGCAGAGGAGCTCAGGCCGGCGCCCACCGGCAGGTCGGATTCCAGGGTGCAGTCGAAGCCGGGAACCCTAATGCCGCGCAATTCGAGTTGGTGCAGAACCCCCAGCAGGTAGTTTTCCCAACCGTTTCCCGGGCGGATTCGGTTCAGGTCGGCGGTAAAGGAGGCGTCCATTTCTTGCGACCGGAACCGGGCCTGGTGCGGCAGTCCGTTCGGCTCCAGGCGAAAGCGGATGGCCCGGTCGATGGCCGCCGGCATCACGTAGCCCTGGTTGTAATCGGTATGTTCCCCGATCAGGTTAATACGGCCGGGGGAGTGTAAGAGGAGCGGTTCCGGCATGTCCTAACAGTGCTGATTTTGAGGAAAGGTACATCAAAACCGGCAATAAAAGGTCCGTTCAGACAGGAGGTCCCCTTTCCGCGAAAATGGGGGGCGATTCGCTGTAATTGGTGTATTTTAGCGTGAAAAAGCAGCCATGACCGTACACTACTTTGGCGACCACCCCAGCATCCTGAACCAGTTCTTGCTGGAACTCCGGGATGTGGAATTGCAAAAAGACCCCATGCGCTTCAGGCGCAATATAGAACGCATCGGGGAGGTGTTGTGTTACGAGCTCAGCAAGACCCTGCATTACTCCCGCAGGGAGGTTGCCACCCCTTTGGGGCAAAAGGAAATGCAAGTGCCCGATACGGACCTGGTGATCTGCTCCGTGCTGCGGGCCGGCCTGCCCCTGCACCAGGGCCTGCTCAATTACTTCGACCGGGCCGAGAACGCCTTTATCTCTGCCTACCGCCTCCACCCAGACGGGAAGGATGCCTTCGAGGTGGTGGTCAAATACTTTGCCGCCCCTTCGCTAACGGGTAAGACCCTGATCCTTACCGACCCCATGCTGGCCACGGGCCAGACGCTCGAGAACGTGCTGGCAGCGCTGCGCGCCCACGGGGAGCCCGAACAGATCCACATTATCTCGGTAATCGGCTCCAGGGCCGGCGTAGCAAGGGTGAAGCAGGTTTTTCCATCTTCTGCGCACCTGTGGATCGCGGCCATCGACGATCAGCTCAATGCGCGGGGCTATATCCTCCCGGGGCTGGGCGATGCCGGCGACCTGGCATTCGGCGAAAAACTATAGGCCGTTCAGAATTCGGAATACTTGGCCTCCAGCAGCCATTCGAAGGGGATAAACTCCAGGACTTTCTCATGGGTGGCCTCCAATACCACCTGCGGGGCGAAACCGGCCTCATAGGCTTCCTTCCAGCGCCTGGCACAGAGGCACCAGCGGTCTCCGGCCCTGAGTCCGGGGAACTGGAAATACGGCATGGGCGCAATAAGGTCGTTGCCGCGCGAGCGGGTGAATTCCAGAAAGGCATCGGTCATGATGGCGCATACCACATGCGAACCGGAATCGCCCGGGCCCGTGCGGCAGTATCCGTCCCTGTAAAACCCGGTCATGGGCTGGGAACAGCAGGAGCCGAGGGCGCCCCCCAGCACGTTGCGGTCTTTCTGTATGGCGGCAGGATGCATTTTGTCTAAAATAATCGGAATATGCTGTATTTCAAAGCCCGGCTTCCTATTTGTCCCCTTCGCGGTTTCAGCCTATCTTAGCGCACGCAGGCCCGAGCCTGCAAACCTCTATAAAAGCGAGCGATGGAATTTAACCTGATGGAAAAGCTGGCCGTAGTAAAGGCCGTAGACGAAGTTATCCGGATCGATGACCAAGTCAAGAAAGGGGAAGAGAAATTTATGGACCGCCTGTCCGAAAACCTCGGATTTGATTCGGAACTGCTTGCCGAGGCGCGCCGGGTAGAGGCGGCAGAAGCCCTGGCCGTGCTCCGGGCCATGCCCGAGGCGCATAAACAGGCACTGGCCCGCCTGCTCAACGAAGCCGCCAATGCCGACGGCGAGGTAGACGAGCTCGAAATCCGTTTTATATACCGGGTCTTTACCGCTGTGGGGATAGAAGTCGACATCTGACAACCGGTTCGGCACGGCATCCCCACAAGCCGCAGGGGCGTATTCCGCTCCAAACCTGCCATAAATCAGTGCATAAGCCATAAAAGCTTCTTAGCTTACAGCTCAATTACACGCCTATGCGACCTGCACAGCCCCTATTGGTTGTCGTACTCGGCCTTCCGGGTACCGGGAAAACCACGTTTGCCCGGGCCCTGGCTGCCCGGCTGGAAGCAGTACATTTCAACACAGACAAGCTTCGCACCGAGCTGGGCCTTCGCGGGCAGTACGACGAGGCTGTCAAGGCGCGCATATATGGGGAACTTTTGGAACGGTGCCGCACCGGGCTGGCCCAGGGCAACCCGGTAATCCTCGACGGCACATTTTACCTGCAGGCTTTCCGGGACCGCCTTGCAGAACTGGCCCTTACGGCGCAGGCACGGACGAAATGGATCGAAATCCTCGCCAGCCCGCAAACCGTGGAGCAACGCGTTTCTCGGGAGCGGCCCTTCAGCGAGGCCGACTTTGCCGTCTATCAAAAGATCCGCGAGGCTTTCGAGCCCCTTCAGGGAGAACGGCTGCAATTATTTTCCGACCGGCAACCCCTGGAGGCCATGCTCGGGCTGGCCCTTGAATACGTAAAGTCATGACGCGGCAGCAGATCACACGGTTTATGGAAAATTATGAGGCCCTCTACCCGGGAAAAAGCCTGGAGTTGATCGAGACGCATATTTCGTGGGTGCTGCTGGCCCGGGACGAGGTGTTCAAAATCAAGAAACCGCTCCATTTCAGTTTCCTGGATTTTTCGACCCTGGAAAAGCGAAAGCATTTTTGCGAGCGGGAGGTAGAGCTGAATCGCAGGCTGGCAACCGATATGTACCGGGGCGTGGTGGGCATTCGGGAAAGCGACGGGCAGCTCGCAGCGCACGGCCAAAAGGGGAAGCTGATAGACTACGCCGTCTGGATGCGGCGCATGGATGAGACCCGGCAGCTCGACCATGTGCTGGAAAAGGGGGAAGTGGGCGCCGAAGACATACAGGAACTTGCCCGGCTGGTTGCCGGTTTCCACCACCGTGCCGAAGTGGTAACCCAGGCAGAAGACTGGCTCGAGCTCTACCGTGAATTCGCGGATCTGAAATCCGTTTTGCCGGTGCTGGATGCCTGCCTCGGCCCTGGTGCCCGCGGGGTGATCAACGGGGTGCTGAGCCATGCCCGGGATTTTCTCAAGGGCCTGGCTGCCCGCATTGAAGAGCGGAAGGCATCGGGCTTTGTGCGCGACGGACACGGCGACCTGCATTGCCGGAATATCCTGATGACGCACCCCCCCGTTATTTTCGACTGCATCGAATTCAGCGACGACCTGCGCACGCTCGACGTGCTCAGCGAGATCGGGTTCCTGTGCATGGACCTCGAGCGCTTCGGAAGAGGCGACCTCTCGGAGGTATTTTCGGGGGAATACCTGCAGCATTTCCGCTGCGTGGAGAACGAAGCCGACCGCAACCTGCTGCTGTTTTACAAAATGTACCGCGCCAACGTGCGGATAAAGGTAACGGCCCTGGCCCTTGAACCCTCGGTCTCAGACCGGCGGCCAGACCCGGGTCTTGTGGCAGTCCTGCAAAGCTATTACGGCCTGTTCCGGGGGTATGCCCGAAACTTTGCCGGTAATCCCATCTAAATCTGAAAGCGCGTATGCCAGCCGGCCTGTTTCTGATCGCCCTGCTGCCGCCACCGCTTTTGCGGGAGCAGGTGCGGGCACTCAAGGAAGAGATGCGCAGCCGTTTCGGGTCGGGACATGCCCTGAAATCGCCGGCGCACATTACGCTGCAGATGCCTTTCCGGCTTTCTCCAGAAGACGAGGGGGTCCTGTTCGGAGCCCTGGAACGTTTTGCCGCGGCGCAAACCCCCTTTCAGGTAGACCTGGCGGGCTTCGACTGCTTCGCGCCCCGGGTGCTTTTCATCAGGGTTCGCGATCAGGGGCCGGTCTGCCATTTGCAAAGCGCCCTGCAGGCTGCCCTGGCCCGGGAAGACTCCCTGGGCTTACCAGTGGAGGAACGCCCGTTTCACCCCCATATGACCATAGCCACCAGGGATTTGGAGGAGCCGGCATTTTACCGGGCCTGGGCCGATTTCCAGGACCGGCCTTACCAGGCGTCTTTTGAGGTGTCG
>DATIPV010000127.1:0-4692 GCA_035471525.1 Robiginitalea sp. | reverse complement strand
AGTTCCCCGAATTCGGAAGTGGGTTGGGTTTCAGATAAAAATGTCATCAGGTCGCTTGCCGTCTGGCCTTCGAACTCCATTATCCACTCCATGTCTTTGCGTGGCAGGCCCGTACAGGCACAGATGAGGTGTTCCACCAGGGTTTGCGAGGTAGTGGATGCGCTTCCCAATTTGAAAGACGGCATGAGTTCAATTACCGGGGTATCCCAGTTAAACCGGCCTTCTTCCACCAACTTTGCAAGCAAAAGGGTAGTTAGGCCTTTGGTGTTGGAGGCGACCAGGAATAGAGTTTCCGCATCTACCGGGTCGTCCTTGCCTAATTCCCGGACACCGAAGCCCCCGGCAAATACCAGCTCGCCGTCTTGGATGATGCCCAGACCAACCCCGGGTACTTTGGTGACTGCCATGGTCGAGTCAATAAAAGAAGTTAATTCCTGTAATTTATTGGCATCCAGTTTATGGGCTTTTTTTCCGGCAAAGGATTCTTTATTATACCCTTTAGGAACCAGGCTGCCCAGTGCCTGATTGACCTGGGCACCCCGTTTCTCACCAACTGCATTCGACATGTCGTAGATCCAGACCGTCCATTTTCCATTCGCAAACAGTGTCCCGGCATAGACACCGCGTTTTTCATTCGGGCTCACCTGGTAGGCCACCGAGGTGGCCCGGGTCCAGCCGTCGCTGTCGGGTTGCGTATTTCGGGTAAGCACCGGATAGTCGATAGGCTTGTAAACAGCCCATGCCATGGCAATTGCAATACTGTCATTTTCGGCCTCTAGGTCTACGATCACCAGCCGGGATCCATCTTCTGTGGCCTCAAGAAAGGTCGCATTCCCTTTTTGGTATAAATACCAGTCTGCCGGGGCTGTAAAGGAGTTGCCAGCCACTGTTGTGGTCGGGGTATCTTCGGATAGCAGTTGGCGTTCAATTTCCTGCGAGAAAACGGATGGTAAGACCAGGAGAAAATACAGAAGGACTAGGATTTTGTTTTTCATGGCGTGGTTATTTGGTATAAAACAAGTCTAAATAGCCCGCACGGATGGTCCGTTATCGGGTTGGAGGCTTTGTCTAAAATTTTTAATTGGGGGAAATATTCTATAAGATAGGTATTTTTCCATAAGCCGGAATTGAAAATTTTGGTGGTGTTCGTCTTCGGAATCAAACCGCAACCGGGAGGTGGCGAAAGTAACTTTGCCGGATACGGCACCTTCCACCACCCCAAGATGGTGCACGGCTCCTACGAGAACCGGTCAGACCGGCCGAGGCGGGCTTTTGTGATAAACGTCTTTGCAGATGGCACCCGTTCCGATACGGATGCCGAAATCCTCTCAGGGGTGCCCGTAATTAAGAAGGGAAAGAAAATGGAAGGCCGGTTTTTCCCGCTTTTGTACGCACCCCCTTCCCTCTAGGGCTCCAGGTCAGGGAAAGCCATCCTTACCGGTTGGCGATGCCGCCCATCCGACCATAGGAATCCCCCAGGAATTGGGTGGTTTTTTGGGCTAGCAGGTCTGAAAGGTCTCCGGAATAGGCCCAGACCAGGGAGGCAATAATGATGGCCAGGCCGAAGGCGATCAAACGCGCTACTTGCAGCTTATCATCAGACGACATAGTGGTAAATGGGTTGGTTGTTGCCTACAATTTACTAACCCCCGAATTAATTAACAAAATTTTAAGACATTCAGATTCACGCCTGTCCGGCCGTCGGGGACGCTCCCCGGCCCGGTAACTCACAGACCCGGTCTTCGGGAAGTATTCCCGTCGCTACAAGGCTTCCCGAAGCCCCCCGATCAGTTGGTCTATCTCTCCCCGGCTCGTGTAATGCACAAAGGAGAGCCTGATAACCCCCGGGTCGGTGGGGATCCCCATGTCCATCAGTGGGCGCACGGCGTAGAAATTCCCATGGCCCAGCATCAATTTGTGGCGGGTCAGGGCATCGTACACTTCCTGTAGGGGTTTTTTTGTGGGTAGGATGGATACGATGGGCGCGCGCTCGGGGCCCATGCCGGGCCCTACCAGGCGCACATCGTCCCGGCCCTGGAGGAAGGCCATCAGCGGTTTGAGCAGGGCCAGCTCGTGGGCGCGGAACAGGCCGTTCAGGGCACGGGCCCTTTCTGCCGGGCTGCCTCCCTTGCCGAAATGCCGCTCATATAGGGTGTCAAAATAATCCAGGATGCCGTTTACGGTGGCGATCTGCGCGTGGTCGGGACCGGCCGGGGTGATCATGTTGCGCGCAATGCCCTTCTTGAAAAAGTGGGCCTGGTTCTCCATTTTGGCAATCAGGCTGCCCTTCACGTACATCACCCCCAGGTGGGGCCCGAAGGTCTTGTAAGAAGAGAACATATAAATATCGACCCCGAGGTCTTTCATATCCGGGATTTCGTGCGGGGCCCAGCCCACCCCGTCGACTACCGACAGGGCCCCGTGGGCATGGGCCATCTGCGTGATCTCCTTCACCGGATTGATATGGCCGATCACGTTGGAGCAGTGGGGAAAGGCCACCATGCGGGTGCGGCCCGAAAAGAGCTTTTGCAAGGCTTCCGGGCGCAGCACGCCGGTTTCCCGGTCCACGTGCCATTCGATCACCTTAATGCCCCGATGGGCCAGGCGCCTCCAGGCCCCGGCATTGGCCTCATGGTCCTGGCAGGAAACGATGACCTCATCCCCTTCCCGCCACATGGGCCGCATCGCGTTGGCCAGCACGTAGACATTCTGGGTGGTCGACGGCCCGAAATGGACCTCTTCGGGGGCCGCGTTCAGGTAGGCGGCCATCCGCTGGTAGGCCTGGTCCATCAGGGCTCCGGCTTTTTCGGAAGCCGGGTACGGATAGTAGGGCTGTACCTTGTTTTTGGTGTAAAAGTCGGTGAGGCGTTCTACCACCTGCCGGCAGGGGTAGGAGCCCCCGGCGTTTTCAAAGAAGGCCCACCCTTGCAGGGAGGGTTCTGAGAAGGCGGGAAACTGGGAGCGGACAAAAGCGAGGTCTAAGGTCATGGTTCTTGGCTATGGAGATGTTCTTGAATGTGGTTCAGGAGCGTGGAAGTCCTTTTGTGGACCGAATCCGGATTGTAATATAAATCGGCCAATATGCTGGTGGTGAGCCTGAGATAGTTTTCCAATGCCAGGACCAGTTGTTCCCTTTGGGTCGGGTTCCCGACGATTTCCCCGAGATCAGATTGATCATAGGAGCTGATATTCAAGGCAATCATGGTGTTTCTATAATTCTTCTGAACTTCCATAACGATCACATCCTGGAAGCGCGCCATCCCTTCCAGATACGGATAGTGATACTGCAATTCAATTTTCAGGGAATCATCGCGGATCAGGTTAATTTTCCCGCTGCTCAAGAGCTCCTGCATGGTGGTTTCCTGCGGGGCAAAATGCTCGATGGTCAGAATGGTATGCAGATCTTCCCCCAGGCTACGCCCTAGGGCATTCGGATTCCTGGAATAGTTGCCTGAGGCCTCCTGTAGCCAGGGCCACTGTTTGATGTATTCCACGTTGCTGTCGGGCAGGGAGTCCAGGATGCGCATGGCGAGCATCAGGCGCGTTTCATAATTGTCGCGCACCACGCCAATCTTAAGCAAGTCCTGTTGCAGGTCCTGTTCCAGCCTGAGCAGGTATTTCCGTTCTTCGGCCCGGTCTAGCCGTTGCTGATTCCAGGTGTTGATTTGCAGCGCCACTAAGATCCCGATCACCACCAAAAAGATTTCGCCGATGGCGTAAAGCAGGTACTTGCTCACCCGGTTTTCGGCGAGCAGGCGTTGGCGCAGGGTGCGGAAGAAGCGGAGCATGTTCAGGGCTGATTAGTCTTGGGTGGGTTCTGAGGTATTTCATTCCCGAGATACGTCCTCAACTCCTGGAGAAGGTCTGTGGCGTCCTCTTTGCGATGTTGAGACCATCTACGATAGAATAAGGCATCGTTGATGGAGTAATCGAGGGCGATCCGAAAGTCGTTGGCCTTCCGGAGGGCTTCGAAATCGAGGGGTTTTGCCTCGCGGCCATACTGGAAAGTTTTGAAGTATTTCGGGTAGATCACCGTCCGGTAATATTTGGAATTCTCGTAATAATTCTCCACACGTTTCAAAAACCGGGAATGGTCGTAAAAGCTGACCAGGCCGTTTCGAAGGCTGTCATTTTTGACAAGGTCTACCCCAATGCTCACCAGGCGGTCATAGGCCGTGTAATTGGCCTCGACCACATTGATGTTGGAAATCAGGGCGAAGGCGGTGTCTAACCGGGCCTCATAGGGAGCATCTGAATCGAGCCTTTCCACGATCAAGCGGGCCGCATCCAGGACATTCTGGAATTCCTGGTATTCCCAATTCAGGGAGCTGGTGTCCTTTTCAATACTCCTGTAGATCTCAAGCAGCACCTTTTGCTCCAGGGCCCGCTCCTTCCTCTCCTCGTTCCAGGTATTCACCTGCAGGGCCAGCAAAATCCCCACCATCACCAGCACAATCTCCCCGATGGCATACAGCAGGTACTTGCTCACCCGGTTTTCGGCGAGCAGGCGTTGACGGAGGGTGCGTAAGAAGCGGATCATAGACAGGGTTTGGATCGTGGAACAATCAGCAAAGGAGATTCATGGCAAAACCCGCCGCATCCCAGGCACATGTCGAACGCACACAGGTATTTGAGTTTATTCAAGAGTCAACTGTTTTTCGATTTCCTGCACCATTTGTTGTGTGGAAATCA
>DATIPV010000126.1:0-2957 GCA_035471525.1 Robiginitalea sp. | reverse complement strand
TTCAGGGTTTCCCCAGGCGGAATTTCAGCCGACCCGAAAACCAGATTGAACATCAGGGCCACCAGCAGGGCCAGCCCGAGCCAGGCAAAACGCGTCGGAAAGGAGGTTCGATCGGTCATTTATTCCAGGGGTTTGAAAAAGACCGGCTCGTAGCCTTCCAGCAGCCCCGGGTGCAGGTAATAAATGAGGTCTTGCAGCACCCAGTCGGGCCGGGCAGGACCCAGCTCAAAATACAGCAGACCGGTCCCCGGGCCCGTGCTGCGGGCATAGGTGTAAACCCGTCGCTCCCGGAAGGCCCGGAATTGTTCGAAATGTGCATTGGCGGCCCGCATCTCGTCGTAGGAGGTGAACTGGGAGGGGGCCAGCCAGAATGCGGCTTCGCTGCCCTGTTCCAGCACGGCCTCCAGGCTCAGCGACAGGCTGCCCGTGCCGGGGGTATCGGCCCAGAGATACGTGGCGTGGGCATCCCTCAGGAAGGTGGCCGCCCAGCTCTCGCCGGCCGGGAGGTACCATACGTCCCGGTACAGGGCACCGCTCAGAACGGTCGGGCGTTCCGCGGTCCCGGAGGCCAGGTCCCGGGCTCTGAGATAGGAGGCCTCTATCTCGTCAAAGAGGCTCTCGGCTTCCTGTTCGCGCCCGAGAAGCAGCCCGAAGAATTTGATCCATTCGGCCTTTCCGAGCGGGCTTTGTTCCATCCAGTCCCCATTGAATACCACGGGGATGCCGGCCGCCTGCAGCGGCCGGTACGAGCGGGGGGCTTCGGAAACGCCGAAGCCGACGACCAGGTCGGGCTGCAGTTCCAGTACTTTTTCGGTGTTGAGTTGCTCATTGGCGCCCAGTTCGGCCACGGCGCCCGCCTCGATGCGGCTGCGGGTCAGCGGGGACGAAATGTAGTCGAGCCCCGGGAAGCCTGCCAGCTTCTCTGCTTCTCCCAGGGCTTCCAGGGCCGGGATATGGGTGGTGGAAGTGAGCACGACCTGCCGGGCGGGCACCTGAATCAGGGCGTCGTACGATTCCGGATTGGGAACGGACCCGGAATCGGCCCCGCGGGGCAGCAGCACGTACCGGAAGGGGCGGGCCGCCTCGGGCCAGGGCCCGTGGACCGTCAGGTAAATGTTGCCATCTGCATCCCGGCTGGCAGCAAACCCCCTGGCGTATTTCAGGGGAAGCTCGGTGAGGCCGCCGGTCGCGGCTTCCGTGGCGCTTCGGCTTTGTTGCCGGCAGGCTCCCGAAAGCAGTGCTGCCAGCAGAAATACGGGCCAGAGTTTCATGTACGTGTCCTTGTGGCCTCAAAAATACTTTGAAAAGTCGGGGCGGCAAAGGGTCCCCGGTTCGGATGCCGCCGGGACCCTTCATAAAAAAAGCCTCCCGGTCAGGAGGCTTATGAATTTTACTGGATGCCTGCCGGCCTGGGAAGCTCCGGCAAATGCAGTTCTTTGTCGAGCACCATGTTGTCTTTCAGGGGCTTGAACATACCGCTGTGGGTAAATGCCTCGAAAGGCGCGACGGCCTGCAGGCCAACTTTGGCAGATACTCCGGTGATTTCCTGTAAGGCCCGGGCCAGCAGGGGCTCGTTGGCGTCGCCCAGCACGCCCATGTTCTCGAGGTCTTCCCTCAATTCGATGTCTGGCGCGAAACCGTTGGTATAATCGGAGAAGCCCTCGGAATTTTCGTTTCGGCCCACCAGGGGCTGGATGGCCCATTGGTTGTCGGGGTTGATGAAGTTTTCCCGGGCGGCCGAATAGATAAAGGGTGCCCCCGGGCGGTCGGGGTCGTCTACCATGGTCAGGGAGAACTCGTTCTTGCCGGTAGTAGTGGTTCCGATTTTAATTACTGTCATATAGGGGTTCAGGCCGTTGATCACCAGCTCGCTGGCCGAAGCCGTGCTGCGCGTGGTAAGGATGTACACCCGGCTCAGGTTCAGGGTGTTGATGGGGGTGCCTGCCCCGGTCTCGTCGGCGAAATAATCGTTTAGGGCGGTGGCGTCCTCGCGGGTAAAGGCTTCCTGGATCTTGTCGTTCCACCGCTGTACCAGGTAGATGTCGTTCACGGCCCGCCCGAAAATCATGCTCGAAAGCAGGCGGGACGAATTCACAGACCCCCCGCTGTTGTAGCGCAGGTCGAGCACCAGGTCGGTTACACCGTCGGCCACCAGGGCGCCAAAGGCATCGTTCAGCTCTTCGTCGTATTCGTTGGTGAACCCGTTGTACATCAGGTAGCCGATCTTCTGCCCGCTGATATCAAAGGATTTGACCAAAAAGACCGGGTTTTCCTCCAGGCCTTCCTCTTTGGTCAGGGTCACTTCCTTCCCGTTAGCGGTAAGCGTACCCCCGGCCAGGTCGGCCATTTTTAGGGTATAGGTGGCATTGTCGCCGAACAGCAGGCTTATGTAGTTGCCGCCATTGAGGTCCTGGTTGTCTACCCCCATAAAGATCTCCCCCCGCCCGATATCGGCCAGGGAAGCGTTCGAATTGGGGACGATGTAGCGCACCACCCCGAAAACGGGGTCGGTGGCATCGAGCTGGTTGTTCCCGTTGGCATCGTTGTAGGTGAGGCCGAATTCCAGCCCGTTGCTACGGGATATCCCCGCCAGGTTTTGGGTGAGTTCCTTGTAATCCTGGTTCAGGAAGCTGAACCGGTCTTCTGAAAATGTCAGCTTGTTGAAGAAAAAGGCAGAAGGATCCGATTCGGAAGACAGGAATTCGGTGTACTCGGCCATGGTGGTAAAGCGGGTATCGGCCAGGTCGGGCACCTCGCCCTGCCAGTAATACCACAGGTTCATGGCCTGCCACATAAAATTCTGAACGGTGACGTTCGCATCCGGATCCGGATCGGGCCCTCCGGGCCCTAGGGTTTCATCGTCTTTGCTGCAGGCCACCAGAAGCAGGCCCGCAAACAGGAACAAATATTTTTTCATCGTCAATTTTTTTTTTAAGATCTGAAGCAAAAAACGTTCC
>DATIPV010000125.1:0-2836 GCA_035471525.1 Robiginitalea sp. | reverse complement strand
CGGGCCGGGGCCACAGACAGGGGAGAAAAGGTGTTGTCGACCACCAGGGGAATGCCCTGCCGGTTGGCCAGCTTCGAAAGGGCCGGGATATCGGCAACTTCCAGCAGCGGGTTGCTTACCGATTCGCAGTAGATAAGCCGGGTGTTGCTGCGGCAGGCATCGGCAACTGCCTTCGGATCGGTAATGTCGACAAAGCTGACCTCGATCTGGAAGCGCTTCAGGAAATTTTTCAGGAAGGCATAGGTTCCCCCGTAGATGGTGCGGCTGCTTACCAGGTGATCTCCGCTGCTGCAGAGCTGCAGGATCACCGCCGTAATGGCGCCCATGCCGCTGGCCGTCACATTGGCCGATTCGGTACCTTCCAGCGCTGCCAGCGCTTCACCCAGGTAGAGATTGGAAGGAGAGGAGTGCCGGCTGTACAGATAGCATCCCTCGGTATTGCCCTCGAAGGTGTCGAACATGGTCTTCGCCGAGAGGAAGGTGTAGGTGGAAGAGTCTGATATGGAGGGGTTAACCCCTCCGAATTCCCCAAAGTACTGGAGGTCCTGAATGGAATCGGCAGCCTTGTAGTCCATAGTTTTATTTTTCTATAAAAATAGCCAACCTGTAATCTTAAAACAAGTAAAATCTTATTTTTTAGAATTAAAATCTATGTATATTATATTATATAGATAATATAACTTAATTTAGCAGTAAAACCCCTGTGCGGGTGATATTTCTTCAGATGAAACTCGATGCAACAGATCGGCTGCTGCTGCAGAGCCTGCAGCGCAACAGCAAACAGACCACCAAAACGCTGGCCCGTCAGAGCGGCCTGTCGGCCACCGCGGTATACGAGCGTGTCAAAAGGATGGAGAAACAGGGGGTTATCTGCAAGTATGTGGCCCTGGTAGACCCTGAGCTGGTAGAGAAGCAGCTGAAGGTGTTCTGCCAGGTGAAGCTCAACCAGCATATCAAGCCCAGGGTGCTGCAGTTCGAGGAGGAGGTCCGCCAGTTGGACGAGGTGGTCAGCTGTTATCACATCGGCGGGGAGTACGACTATATTCTGGAGATCTACGTGCGCGACATGCAGGCCTACCGCGAATTCGTGGTAGGGAAGCTCACCGCTATCAGCCATATCGGCAGCACGCAGAGTTCCTTTGTGATCAGGGAGGTAAAGCATACCACCGAGATTCCCCTGGGCTGAGCCCGACTTCCGGCCCGTACCCCGCACGCGTTGCGAAAACATTTGTATTTTTGTTCCTGTTTGGAATCGAAACCGATTCCCCCCGACTAAACCCACACTATGAAATCATACGACGTAGCCGTAATCGGCTCCGGCCCCGGCGGGTATGTTGCCGCCATCCGCTGTGCCCAGCTCGGGCTCAAAACCGCCATCATCGAAAAATACAGCACCCTGGGAGGTACCTGCCTGAACGTGGGCTGCATTCCGTCCAAGGCCCTGCTGGACTCCACCCACCACTACCACGATGCACTGGCGCATTTCGCGGAGCACGGGATAGAGATTCCCGGGGAGGTCAAAGTCAATTTCAAGCAGATGATCGCCCGCAAGCAAGGGGTGGTTGACCAGACCACCAAGGGAATCGACTTTTTGATGGATAAAAATAAAATCGATGTATACCACGGCACGGGCAGTTTTGTGGATGCCACCCACATACGGGTCGCAGGAGATTCCGACATGCAGCTGGAGGCGAAAAACACGATTATTGCCACGGGTTCCAAACCCGCCAGCCTGCCCTTTATAAAACGCGACAAAGACCGGGTCATTACCTCGACCGAAGCGCTGAGCCTAACGGAAATCCCCAAACACCTGGTGGTGATCGGGGGAGGGGTTATCGGGCTGGAGCTGGGCCAGGTTTACCGCAGGCTGGGAGCCGAGGTAAGCGTGGTGGAATACCTGGACCGGATTATTCCGGGCATGGACGGCGCCCTTTCCCGTGAACTCTTGAAGGTGCTCAAAAAACAGGGGATGAAGTTCTACCTGTCGCACCAGGTAACCGCGGTAGACCGGAAAGGGAAGCAGGTCACTGTTAAAGCCACAGGGAAGAAAGGGGAGGAAGTCGTGCTGCAGGGCGATTACTGCCTGGTTTCCGTTGGGCGCAAACCCTACACGGAAGGGTTGAATGCCGAGGCGGCCGGGGTAAAGCTCAACGAGCGCGGCCAGGTTGAGGTCGACGCCCGCCTGAAGACCAGCGCCCCTAACATTTACGCCATAGGGGATGTGGTAAAAGGGGCCATGCTGGCCCACAAGGCCGAGGAAGAAGGGGTTATGGTAGCCGAGATCCTGGCCGGCCAGAAACCCCATATCGACTACAACCTGATTCCCGGGGTGGTTTATACCTGGCCAGAGGTGGCCGCCGTGGGGCAGACAGAAGAACAGCTCAAGGAGGCCGGCATCCCATTCAAGAGCGGCCTGTTCCATATGCGGGCCCTGGGACGTTCCCGGGCCAGTATGGATACAGACGGCTTTGTGAAGATTCTGGCCGACGCCCAAACCGATGAGGTACTGGGCGTTCATATGATAGGGGCCCGGGTGGCAGATCTGATCGCCGAGGCGGTTACGGCCATGGAATTCCGTGCCTCAGCCGAGGATATCGCCCGGATGAGCCATGCCCACCCCACGTATGCCGAAGCCGTAAAGGAAGCGGCCCTGGCTGCCACCGCCAACCGTCCGCTGCACCTCTGATCCCGATTTTTTCAGGAGCGTCCCTGCGCCCAGCCCAGCAAACGGCTGAGCCGGAGCCATTGGATTTTTGCCTGTCGGGCCAGGAAACTGCCCGCTGCCGGCAAATATTCCTGCAACCGGAGTGCCGCTTCGCCCAAGGATTGCTTCAGG
>DATIPV010000124.1:0-2410 GCA_035471525.1 Robiginitalea sp. | reverse complement strand
GGTGCCTTTTCACAGAACGACCCTAAATGAAATCCTATGGAAGCTTCCAAACCCAAACCGCTGAAATTTTTTTATTCCTTCTCCTTCTTTGCTGCCGGCGCCCTGCTGTTCCTGCTTACGGAACGCCTGATACTCCCATTGCTGGCAGAATGGGGCGTTCACAAAGCAGTCCTTTTCTGCGTTATGGCCACTCCCCTTATCCTGTTCTTTGCCGGGGCGCTGCTCGCTTATCGCCTGGAAGGGCATCGCTGGAACTGGGCCGATTTCAGGGCGCGGTTCCGGTACCGGCCCATCCGGGGCAAAATGTGGCTGTGGATGCCTCTGATCGTGCTGGTCGATATCGGCCTGTACCTGGCGGTCTACCAATTGGCTTTCCCGGTGGTGAAGGCTGTGCACGATGCCTATCCCCCTCCGGCCATCGTTGGAGAAATCATGGGCGACGGCACCACGTTTGCCGGGTTTGCCACCGCCGGCAACTGGGGGCTCCTCTTCCTGTTCCTTTTCTACTACTTTTTCAATATCCTGGGCGAGGAGTTCTTATGGCGGGGCTACCTGTTCCCCCGGCAGGAATTGCAGCACGGCAAACACACCTGGCTCGTTCATGGCCTGTTATGGACGTTCTTCCACATCTTTGCGCCCTATAACGCCCTGATGGTACTCCCCGGGGCCCTGTTCATGTCGTACGTGGTGCAGCGCACCCAGAACAATACCCTGTTCCTGATTTCCCACGCGGTGCTCAACGGCATACCGCTGGTGATGTTGGTGGGGAATATTATCGGATAGCGGTCCAACATTCCTTTCTGTTGGTTCCTTTTTCGTAATTTGACGGAGAGTTCCGACCGTTTCAAATGATCCGTTTCTTCCGACATCTCCGCCAACGCCTGCTTGCCGAGAACCGCTTCAGCCGCTACCTGGCCTACGCCATTGGAGAAATCGCCCTGGTAATGATCGGGATCCTGCTGGCTCTCCAGGTCAATACCTGGAATGAAAACCGGAAAGAGCAAAAGGAAGCCAGGCGCCTGCTGACCGACTTACAGGAGGAAGTGACCCTGGCCCTGGAAGACCGGGAAAACTATATCCAACAGAATGAATATGTGGCTTCCCTGATGGGATCGGTACTCACCAAATTATTTTCAGATGCCCCGGAGAATTTGACGGAGGAGGAATGCGCTTCCATCCTGTGGTCGCATACCATCCGTTGGGCCCCCTATAACCCCTCGACCCTGGAGGAACTGGTGTCGACGGGGAAGATCTCCATCCTGGCCGACCTGCCCCTGCGAAAAGCGCTGTTGGATTTCAGGAACCTGGCGGGCAGCAACCGGGAATGGCTGAACAAAGTCATATTTGAGGCTAATGTGTTGGTGGACAAGTATCCCGCGCTGATCATCAGGAACTGGAATCCGGAAAGGCAGCGGTCCGATCTGGACTGCCGGGTTGAAGCCATGCGCGAAAACAAATTCTTCCTGGCGCAGCTCCAGAGCAACAAGGGCCGCTGGGGTTCGCCCCTTCAGGCTGCCAAAAAAGAATTACAGGCCCTGGAGCGCATTCGGGATTATCTAAAGGCAGCCGAGTAAGCCCGGGGAGGGTTTACGCCCCTGTACGGTTGACCGACCCTTTCAAGAGAGGCAGCATATCCGGGTAGAGCCCTGTTTACGGCTTAAACTGTAACATTCCCGGATTTTATTCGTCTTTAATACAAATCATCAATCCATAGATTCGCCATGACCGCCAATCCGTACACCGCCTACCGGCTCATCTTCCTGATCGGATTCTGCATCCTGGGCACTATCGCCGCCCTGGCGTACTAACCCTGGCTTGCGAAGCTCCGCCTGACGCCCAACCCATTTCCGGGGGACGCATACATTGACGCCTTTTTCGTAATTTAATCGGGCAACCAACCGTATAGCCCGTGATCCGCTTCTTACGCACCTTCCGCCAACGCCTGCTCGCCGAAAACCGGGCCAGCAAGTACCTGCTCTACGCCATCGGGGAGATCGTGCTGGTGGTGATCGGGATTTTGATCGCCCTGCAGGTGAACAATTGGAACGAATTGAAAAAGGATCGCCGGCAGGCCAATGTATTCCGTGACAAACTCGTGCGCGACATTGTGCAAGACACCCTTAAGATCAATGAAACGCTGGAAGTACGGAAGCGTATCCGCCAAAATGTGGCGTCCTATTTTGACTTTTTCGACGCAGGCGGGCATTCCGCAATTACCCTGATCGACTCCGCCAGGCAGGTAAGTTGGTCACTTTTCCGGTACCTGCCCCAGAATTATACCTTCCGGGACATGCAGGCGACCGGAAATACCGCTCTCCTTACAGAAGCAGAACGTGAAGGGCTCATCGACCTGGCCAACACCCAGGATTTTCTGGTTCTGATCATCGACAAGCAGATTGGGGAGTTCCTG
>DATIPV010000123.1:0-2928 GCA_035471525.1 Robiginitalea sp. | reverse complement strand
TGTGCAGGATCTCCTGTAGGACGCGGGCCGAGCGTGCCCGGAGCGACTCCCAGTCTGAGCCCGTCGCCTGCTGTACCGAACGGAAAAGGTCTGAACGCCCATCTTCGCCGGGGGTCCGTGCAAAATCATAGAGCTTGCTGAGGATGCGATGCTTGAGCTCGGCAACGGCCTTGTTGGTAAAGGTGATTGCCAAAATCTCCCGAAAGGCTTGTCCGGCTGCGGGGGTAAGGAGTATTACGAGGTATTCGCGGGTCAGGGTGTAGGTCTTCCCGGAGCCTGCGGAGGCATCGTAAATCCGAAAGGGGCTTTCTGCCGCGTTCATCCCATGCAAAATACGCAATCTCCCAGGGTTCTTAACAAATAATTAGGGGTGTGTAATTGTTAAAATCCGTAGTTTTGAGCTATACCTACAATAACCTTTAAACTGAATTCAAATGTCTTTTCAACTGCCGAATTTGCCTTACGCCTATGATGCCCTGGAACCGTATATCGATGCGCGGACCATGGAGATACACTACACGAAGCACCACAACGGGTACCTCACCAAATTGAATGCAGCCGTAGAGGGCACCGATTTGGCAGGGAAATCCATCGAAACCATCCTGAAGGGCATGGACATGAATAATGCGGCCCTCCGGAATAACGGGGGCGGGTATTACAATCACTGCCTTTTCTGGGAGGCCATGTCTCCCAGGGGAGGGGGGGAACCATCCGGCCAGCTCGCCGCTGCGATCAAGGACAGGTTCGGGTCCTTTGGCGGCTTCAAGGAGGCCTTCAGCAATGCTGCCGCAACCCGTTTCGGATCGGGCTGGGCCTGGTTATGCGTTCACCCTGGCGGGAAACTGGAAATCTGTTCCACGCCGAACCAGGACAATACCCTGATGCCCGGCGTTGGCTGCGGGGGCTACCCGGTCCTCGGGCTGGATGTCTGGGAACACGCCTATTATCTGCACTATCAGAACCGGCGGCCCGATTATATCGAGGCTTTCTACAATGTGATCAACTGGGAAAAGGTGGCAGCCGAATACCAGGCCCACAAGTAGGCTGCGCTCACCGTCAAATAAATGCCCCGGTCCTATGGCCGGGGTTTTTTAATGCCTGGGGTTCAACAGAAAAGGGCAGAGAAGTCTCCGCCCTTTTCATCCCAAATCTTACCATAAACTTAACCTACTTATGCTATGGCACGACCAAGTTACTGGGTTTAAGAGAAATAACAAAGGATTTTTGTCATTATTTCGGAAAAGGACTCCGCGGAGCGGTCCGATGAACGTTCGATTTCAGGCCGGGGGGCATCAAATAAAAAGGCAAGGTTTGCACCTTGCCTTTTCCCCAAATCTTACCATGAACTTAACCTACTTATGCTATGGTGATCCGAAAGTACAGGCATCCTTCCTAAAGGCAAAAGCATTTGGACCAACGTCGATTAATTCCGTTGAAATGCGCATTTTGGAAGAACTTCCTACAAGGGGATGGCGGCTGGAAAAAAGAAGTCGGAAAGTATGTGAAAATAAAAAAGGTGGAGAGAACTCCACCTTTTTTGCCCCAAATCTTACCATGAACTTAACCTACTTATGCTATGGCAAAAACTAAAGTAACAGGCTAACCGGCCGTTACGGGATAAATCCGGTGTATAGCACATATTATCGACAAAATGCACCTTTTTGTGCAGTTTATCGATATTTCGATCAGTAGGCGCGTTCGTTGCGCCCTTCGTAAAAATTGACGAATGCACGGTTTACGACCCGCATTCCTCCGGGTGTCGGGTAGTTGCCGGTAAAATACCAGTCGCCCAAATTTTGCGGGCAGGCCTTGTGCAGATTTTCAATGGTCTGATACAAGATTACGACCTCGGCCCCGATATCGGGCGGGGCCAGCAGTTCGGCTATCTTCCCGGAAATCTCCCCGGCCGTAAAAGGGGCGTAAAAGTCTTTGACGTGATTAACCGCTTCTTCCATGGGTTTGGCGAGCTGGGCCTTGCATTTTTCGTAGATCTGATCTATCAGGTCGGTAGTCCCCCGCTCCCGGTGCAACGCCAGGGCCGCCCTAAAGGCGATGAAGTCTTCCAGTTTGGCCATATCGATGCCGTAGCAGTCCGGGTAGCGGATTTGCGGGGCCGACGAAATCACAATGATCTTTTTGGGGTGTAACCGGTCCAGTATGCGCAGAATGCTCTTTTTAAGGGTAGTGCCCCGCACAATGCTGTCGTCGATAATGGCCAGGTAATCGTCGGGGTTCACAGACCCGTATGAGATGTCGTAAACGTGGGCGACCAGATCGTCGCGGCTGCTGTCCTGGGTAATGAAGGTACGCAGTTTGGCATCTTTTATCGCTACCTTTTCAATGCGGGGCCGCACTTCCAGGATGCTTTGCAGGGCCTCCGGGTCGAGCTTCCCGCCCAGGGAGAGTATCTGCTCCCCTTTTTTCTGGTTGAGGTAATTCTGGGCTTCGCGCAGCATGCCGAGAAAGGAAGTCTCCGCGGTGTTGGGGATATAGGAGAAAACGGTTTGCTTCAGGTTGTGGTCTACCGCTTCAAGTATCTGAGGAAACAGAAGGCGCCCCAATTCCTTTCGTTCCCGGTAGATTTCCTGATCAGTCCCCCGAGAAAAGTAGATCCGTTCGAAGGAGCATGCCTTGCGCTCGCCCGGTTTCTGAATCTTTTTGAAGAGAACCGTTCCGTTCTTCTTGATGATGATGGCCTGGCCGGGGGGCAGCTCCTGCACCGAGTCAAAGGAAGTATTGAAAACGGTCTGGATGGCCGGCCGCTCCGAGGCCACCACCACCACTTCCTCATCCTGGTAGTAATAGGCCGGCCTGATGCCGTTCGGGTCGCGGAGCACGAAAGCATCCCCGTGCCCCAGAAAACCGGCCATGGCATATCCGCCATCCCAGTTTTTCGACGATTTCCGAAGGATTTTTGCCAGGTTCAGG
>DATIPV010000122.1:0-5937 GCA_035471525.1 Robiginitalea sp. | reverse complement strand
AGATGGCATTGTCGACCCGGCCGCTGGGGGGCATAATATCGTCTTCCTCCTCGGTCATGGCCTCGATGATATCATTGATATTGAGCCTTGTCAATTGGTAGGTCGAAAGGTCTACCCCGTCTTCGTGCAGGGAGGCATTGTGGCAGGAGACGCACAACTGGTTCATGATGGGCTGTACGTCTCCCAGGTAGGTAACCAGGCCCGCAAAGGGGTCGATGGCCGTGGTATCGCCCGGGTTATCTGCCGGATCGGTGCCCGGGTCGGTCGAGGGGTCATCGCTGGGGGGCGTGGCGTCGTTTGCGGGGTCATCCGAATTATCGGAATTGGCATCGCCCGCCGTTTCCTCGAAGATATCTTCCCCGGCATGCATATAGTCGGAGGTGCAGGATAAAGGAAATACAAGGGCCATTGCGCCCAGGCCAAGAAGCAGGTGTTTTTTCATGATTACAGGAATTTAGATTTAACAAAACCCCCATTTTGTCTGCTAAATCCCCTATGGGACAAAATCTGGAACCAAAGTAGGCTAAATCCCATGCCCCCTGCATGATATCTGTCATGTTTTGAACTGATTGTCGGGCGTCTATTTCAAGAACCCCGCCGGTGCCTGCAAATAGCCTTCCGCTTGCGATGCATGGGCCCCTTCAGAGGAACGGCTGGGTGTAATACCTTTTGCCGGTTGCCCGGTAGAGGGCATTGGCCACGGCTGCGAATACGGGCGGGAACATGGGTTCGCCCAGGCCCGTGGGGTCGATCTCGTTTGATACGAAATGCACCTCGATTTCCCGGGGGGCCTCCCGCATGCGGATTATGCGGTACGCATCGAAGTTGCTCTGCTGTACCACCCCGTCGGCAACGGTAAGCTCCCCGTACAGCGCATTGCCGATTCCGTCGGTTACCCCCCCCTCGGCCAGGTTCCTGGCGGCATCCGGATTAATCACCAGGCCGCAATCGAGGGCACAGGTTACTTTCTGTACACGGGGCTGGCCGTTTTCCAGGACCAGGTCCAGGACCTGTGCGGCGTACGAATTATGGCAGAAATAGGCCGAAACCCCGCGGAAAACGCCTTCCCGGGTGCTTCCCCAGCCAGCTTTTTCGCGCACCAATTCCAGCACCCCGGCATAGCGCGCCGCATCGTAATCGTTATTTTCGCCCACAGGATTCGCTTTTGCCCGTTGCAGCAATTCCAGCCGGAAGTCGATCGGATCCTTGCCGGCCGCCTCGGCCACTTCATCCAGGAATGACTGTTCCGCACTGGCCATGAAGTTGGAGCGGGGCGCCCGGAACGACCCCACTGTGAGGTTGCTGTCGATGGTCCACTCCTCGGCCAGGTAATGGTCCACTGCCCCTGCCGGGAACCGGTCGGCATGCAAGGGGCTCTCGGGGATGCCCCCCGCTTTCACATGGAAGGCGATCAGGTTGTTTTCGGCATCCAGGCCGGCCCGGAACCGGGCGTGGTAGGCCGGCCGGTAAATGCCGGCTGTCATGTCGTCTTCGCGGGAATAGAGCAATTGGACGGGCGCTCCCATTCTTTGGGAGATCAGGGCCGCCTCCAGGGCCCAGTGCGCATAGGACCGCCGGCCGTAGCCCCCGCCCAGGCGGGTCATTTTGATATCGATGTTTTCGATGGGGATCCCCAGCCGCTCCGAGAGGGCGTGCTCGGTGAGGTCGGGTTTCTGCAAGGGCCCGACCAGCTCTGCCCTGTCGGCTGTTACATGGGCGAAAAAGTTCATGGGCTCCATGCAGTTGTGCGCCAGGAACGGGCCCGTATACGAACGTTCAATCACCCGGGTTGCGCGGCGGAACGCCCCTTCCGGGTCGCCGTCGCGGCGCACCGTTTCCGCGGGCCCGGCGGCCATTTCTTCCATCTGCCGGGTATGCTCGCGGGTCGATTCGAGCCCCGCCGGGGTTACCTGGGTATAGGTGCGACCAAACCGGCCGCGGGTTTCCTCTTTACGGGGGATGGGTTCACAAACAATCCGCAGGGCCTTCCTGGCCTGCATCACCTGCCAGGTGGAATCCCCAACAATGGCTACCACCTCCGCAAAGGTAAGCGTATCGAAATACTGTTTTTGGTACCCGTCTTCCACGACCTGGATCGTAAAGACATCCCGTATCCCCGGCATCTGCCGGGCCGCCGAATCGTCGACCGAACTGAGCCGCAGGCCGAAGGCCGGCGGGTGCACGACCATGGCGTAGAGCATGCCTTCCTTTTTTGTATCGGAGCCAAACAGGGGCTTGCCGGTGGCGATAGCCGGCCCGTCAACGTTCTTCCGGGAGGTGCCTATGAGGGTAAAATCCTGGATTTCCTTGAGTGCCACTTCTTCAGGAACCGGAACGCCGGCTGCGGCCGAAGCCATTTCCCCGTAATGCGCCGACTGGCCGCTGGCCCTGTGGTGCAGCACCCCTTTTTCGGTAGTGACCTCCGACAGGGGAACCCCCCAGGCGGTGGCGGCCGCGGTGCGCAGCATTAGACGGGCCGAAGCCCCTGCCAGACGCAACCCGGGCCAGCCGCGCCGAATGGCCTGGCTGCCCCCGAGCCATTGAAAGCTGAAGGCCCCGGCGTTCAGGGGCGCCTGCTCCACCACTACCTTTTCCCAGTCTGCGTCGAGCTCCTCGGCCACGATCATGGGCATGGAGGTCTTGACATTCTGCCCGCCTTCCGGGTTGGGCGACATTATGGTAACCAGGCCGTTATCGCCGATCTTGAGGTAGCCGTTCAGCTCAAACCATTCCCTGGGCAGGCGGCTGGCCTGTTCAGGCGACAGCTCGCAGGAAGAAAGCCAGTTGAAGGAAAGCACGAGTCCGCCGCCGGCAAGCGCGGAGCGTTTGAGAAAGGATCGACGGCCTAGGTGGGTGGGTGCTGTAATCATGGTATGGGTAGGATTATACGATTTCCGTGCCTAACAGGCAGGCTCAGTAAATTACAGAAATTTGCCCGGCCCCACAAGGCAAAGGACCGACCTTACCCGTTCCCGGGCCGTCTGAGGGGCACCCGGGTTTTGCCGATGGATTTCCGCCAACCCGGGCCACCGGCCCAGCTGGCCTGTCAGTGGGCGATACTGTGGGTATCCCGCACGCTGCTGAACGTCAGGGCCAGCAACTGCCAGCTAGCCCCTTCCTTCTTATAAACCTCAGTCACCGTAAATTCATTGGAAACATCGTTCCCGCGCACATGGGCCATCAGGGTAATCCGGTTCCAGAGCACGGCCGTGTCGCCGATCACCTCGACCGCCACGTCGTGGACATCGGCCTGCTTGTACCAGATGCTGCCGCTTTCGATGATTTCAAGTTCCCGGTCTTTCTTCCAGGTGCCGCTCATGTGCACAAACTTGGATTTCTCGTGAAACAAGGTGGCAAGGTCTTCGACGTTTTTATCGGCCATCCACTGCCATTTCGTTTTGGAAAGGTCTTTAATTTGCTGTTCCACTGCAGCTTCCTGAGCAAAAGTTGCGGTACTTATTGCCATTAGGATTAGGGCAACCAGTGCGTTTCTCATCCTGTAAAGTTTTGTGTTTTATTGATTTACTGACTGTTCCTATTGATCCACCAGGGCCGATTCAGGGGTGCGGACGCCTATAAGGGGTATCTTTTCAAAGGCCTCGCGGAATTCGCGCAATTCTTCTTCGGTAAATTGGATATTG
Organism: Robiginitalea sp.; assembly: GCA_035471525.1. Taxonomy (GTDB): domain Bacteria; phylum Bacteroidota; class Bacteroidia; order Flavobacteriales; family Flavobacteriaceae; genus Robiginitalea. The sequence goes on along the minus strand of DATIPV010000122.1, from coordinate 2,296 downwards.
AGCGCCCCCATGTTTTCGGCCACGTGGTGCAATTTGGTGGTGCCCGGAATAGGCACGATATAGGGTCTTTGCGCCAGGAGCCAGGCCAGGGATATTTGTGCCGGGGTGGCCCCTTTCCGCATCGCCCACCGGCGCACCAAGAGCAGCAGCTCCATATGAGCCGAGATCGCCTCGGGCGTAAAATGCGCCAGTTGCGACAGGCGCGAATCGGCCGAAAACCGGCTGTGCTCGTTAAATTTATCCCCGAGAAAGCCGCGACAAACCGGCCCCCAGGGCACAAAAGCGACCCCGAGTTCCCCGCAGGTGTCTATCACCTCATGCTCCAGGGCGCGCTGAATCAGGGAGTACTCGCTCTGCAGGGCTGCCACGGGTTGTTCGGCATGGGCCCGCCTCAGGGTAGCGGGGGAAACCTCTGAGAGGCCGAAGTTCAGGGCCTTTCCTTCCCGTATCAGCTCCTTTACGGTTCCGGCCACCTCCTCCACGGGCACATTCGGGTCGAGCCGGTGCAGGTACAACAGATCGATGCGATCGGTCTGCAGGCGTTTCAGCATGCCTTCCACGGCAAGGCGGATGTTCTCCGGGCGGCTGTTGCGCCCCCCCCGGCGGCCCGACGTCAGGTCGAAGCCGAATTTGCTGGCGATAACCACCTGATCCCGCATGGGTGCCAGGGCCTCCCCTACGAGGGTTTCATCGGTAAAGGGCCCGTAGACCTCGGCGGTATCAAAAAAGGTGACCCCGAGGTCCACCGCGCCGCGAATGACGGGTATCATATCCTCATTGCGCCTGGGCGGGTTGTAGCTGCCGCTTTTCATGCTCATGCATCCCAGGCCGATGGCGGAGACTTCCAGCGAGCCCATCCTGCGTTTGGCCGCGACCGGGACCGGTTTCGCCCCGTCCAGCAGGGGCTGCGGTACCTGCTGCTGGGCCAAGGCTCCTGGCGCCGCGGCAAGACCTGCGCCCAAAACCACCGATTTGGCAATAAAATCCCGCCTGTTAACCGGGGCGTGTTCCGAAAGGTTCTCGTGTGATTTCATTTTTGACATGCTAATTAAGATCGATTTACTCCAAAATGCCTGCCATCGAGACAGGCTTGCCGGGGCTTACCCCAAACCGCTTTCCGAATACGGCCTTAACCGCTGTGAACCGGTACCGCGCATCGGCCCTTTCCCTGCGAATACTCCGAAATGGAGGATGTCGTCCGGAGGCTTTATGGATTTTCAGGGGTTGGCTCCTGTTTCTTGCCGACCCCGATGGGCACGTTGAATTTCATGAAAATAGAATTCCCACGACTGTCTGCGAGCCCTTCAATGGTATTGGTGAACCCCTGGTAATACTTGATCCCGAGAGTCATTCCGGCTGGGCCCGGGCTCAGCTTGTACCCCACGCCCAAAACGCCTCCCACTTCCAGCAGGTTCAGGGCGTCCCTGTTTTCGATGCGAATACGCGTCTCGGTCCCATCGATATCTGACTCGAATTGGACCCAGCTCTTATAGCGCAGGCCGAACTGGGGCCCGGCTTCGGCGTAGAGGCGGTTCGGGAACCGGTATTTTATAAGGGCTGGCACCAAAAAATTGTTGATGTATTGTGCATAGGTGCCCGAGTCGTTTACGGGGCTTACCTGCAGCAGGGCCAGGTCGGCGTTGCTCAGGTTATCCACACCCTGCTTGGATTTGACCAGTACGCCCGTATACAACCGCCAGGCATCTTTGAGTCGGAAATCCAGATAAAAACCCAGGTTGAAGGTAGATAGGCGCCGGTCTGCATCGAGAGAGCCGATATCTGAGTAGCCTAACCCCCCTTCCAGCCCGAATTCAATGCTCTCAGAATTCAGCTTGTCTCCTAAAAGCAGCGAGATCAGAATCTGGGAATGCGCCGCTTGCAGGTTCATCAAAAAAAACAGGACTGCTACTATTTTTACAAGTTTCATAAAATCAATCTTTACCGGAGCGAAACACCAGGTTTCCATTACGGGAATCCTATACCCCTTCTGAGGCGCAAGGGCATCTGCCTATCCTTCGAAAGGTAGGGATAAATCTAAACAAAACAGGGGTATTGTTTATCTTTGCAGGAGAATGCGGATCCTAATTTACAACGGAGTTATGAGACATTACATACACTGGACGGGGCGGCAATTGCTATTTGTTTCGGCATCTGTCTTTTTCTTGGCAGGCACGTCCTATGCACAGGTATACAGCGATTATTCGAACGACCCTCAGGAGAGCGGAGAATACCCCTATCTGCTGCCGATATGGGGGAAAAAGGTTCAGGAAAAGGGGTTTGAGCTGCCCTTATCGAC
>DATIPV010000121.1:0-6394 GCA_035471525.1 Robiginitalea sp. | reverse complement strand
CAATATTCCAGGAATATTGGGGAGTAATATGGGGAGTAATATTACTAAAAACAAACAACTCCTTGATAATCAAGGAGTTGTATTGATTTAAGTCGGGGTGGCAGGATTCGAACCTGCGACCTCCTGCTCCCAAAGCAGGCGCGATAACCGGGCTACGCTACACCCCGAATAGCAGCTAAAGCTGTAAATTCCAATTACTTAAATTCCAAATTCTAAGGCTACCTAATGTAGCCCGGGAACCGGGCGGAGTTCATCCGCCGAATCCGCGAAGGGCGCAGGAGGCGGGCTACACCCCGGGCCAAAAACAAATTCCAAATCCCAAATTCCAATCGGACTCGGGATTTGGAATTGTAAGGTTGTCTTGCGACACCCTGGCGGAGAGACTGGGACTCGAACCCAGGCGACGGTTACCCGCCGACAGATTAGCAATCTGCTCCGTTACCACTCCGGCACCTCTCCCGGCGCGCTGTTCGCGCCTGAATCCCCATGTGGGAATTGCGGATGCAAATGTAGTTTTTCAAGCCGTGTGAAGCAACTTTTTGAGATCTTTTTTGGAGGCCGACAATCGCTTCGTCCTGTTGCCGGGCAAAGTATTTACTCCGGATACTCCACCCGCAGGTGGTAGATGTTGGTGAGCCGGTGCTTCAGCACCTTCTTCACGGTTTCGATCTCCTTGAAGGTAATGCTGGCGTTCAGGAACTGCCCCGCCTGCATCTGCCCGCCCACAATGCGGTCTACAAATTCGTCTATGATGGTAAAAGTCGGGTTCACCAGGCTTTTGGAAGCGGCTTCCACCGAGTCGGCCATCATCAGGATGGCGGTCTCTTTGGAGAACGGGATAGGCCCCGGGTACCGGTAGGGCTTTTCGGGCACCTGTTCTTTGGCGGCTTCCTGGGCTTTTTTGTAGAAATAATAGACCATAGTGGTGCCGTGGTGGGTGCGGATAAAGTCGATTACCCGGTCGGGAACGTTGAATTTTCGGGCCAGTTCGATCCCCTCGATCACGTGTCGCACTATTATGTGCGCGCTTTCTTCCGGCGACAGGTCGTCGTGCGGGTTTATGTTGGTGGTCTGGTTCTCGGTAAAATAGGTGGGGTTGAGCATCTTCCCGATATCGTGGTAGAGTGCTCCCACCCGCACCAGCATGGCGTTGGCCCCCACCTCGTTGGCAGCTGCCTCGGCCAGGTTGGCGACCTGCAGGGAGTGGTTGAAGGTGCCGGGCGCTTTGTTGGACAGCTCCTTGAGCAGTCGCGAATTGGTATCGGACAGCTCCAGCAGGGAAACATCGGAGACCATGCCGAACATCTTTTCATAGATGTAGATGAGGGGCTGCACAAACAAGGTGATCATGCCGTTGAGCAGGAAGAAACCGAAATTGATCCACACCAGGTTGTCGATATTACCTTCCTGTATAACGTGGAAGGCAAAATAGCCAACAATGTATATGAGGGTGATCTGCCCCACTGAGATGAACAGGTTGGCCCGCTTGTAGAGTTCCGATACCGTCAAAATGGTGACGATGCCCGCTATGATCTGCAGGAAGATGTACTCAAAGCTGTTCGGCACCACAAAGCCCAGCAGGAGCACGGTGAGCACATGCACGTACAGGCCCAGCCGGGGGTCGAAGAAGGTCTTTAGGATCAGCGGGAGGATGCAGAGAGGGACAACAAAGACGAAGGCCTCGTCGTACTTGACCACAAAGGTGGTCAGGAACACCATAATCAGGATATTGAAAAAGATGAAGGTGACCTTTACGTTGTTGCGGTACACATCGGGGCGGTACTTTTTCAAAAAGAGCAGCAGCATCATCAGCACCAGGGCCACCAATATGGTATACCCGCCCAGAATAAAATACTGGCTGTTGGCCGACCAGAGCTCCGAGGCGTATTCGGCCTTGAGGGACTCCAATATTTTCAGGTTGTCTGCCTCGACTACTTCCCCCTTGGCAATGATCAGCGCCCCCTCGTCCATGCTTCCGCGCGTAAGCGAAATCTTGGCCAGTTCGTTCTGCAACTCGCGCTGGGTCAGGTCGTCGTCGCGGCTTACATTGGGCTGTACAACCCGGAAGAGGAGGTCCTGGAACTGAGCCAGGTGCTCCTGCACCAGAGGGTCCCCCGCCATGCTGCTCACCGTGGCCTGAAGTTCGGCCAGGCGGTGGATCTGCGAAAAAGGCAGGCGCCGGGCCACGTTGTCGCGCAGCAGGAACACCTCGCGGGTCTGTGGCGGCTTACTGCCATCCCATAAGCCCGTCTTATAGAGGCTGTCGAGCAGTTCCCGCCCGCGCTGCTGCAAGGCGTTCCACTGCCGTTGCGGATAGTCCGAGCCGGGGAAGTAATTCGGGAATTCGGCCTGATAGGAATTGTACACCTGCAGGGCCTTCTCCGTGTCGAAGCGGTAATAGGGTATCTGGGACCGTTCCAGCTGCTGTTGCTCTTCCTGCAGCTCAGCCGGGGATTTATGGATGGAAAAATCGAAGGGAGCATACAGGTTTTCGTACTGCCAGGGCTTTCCCTTCTGGAATTCGTACTTGAACTGGCCCCCCTTGGGGAAGAAAAACACGATGGCCGCTATGCTCGCAAAGTACAACAGGTACTTGTAGATCAGCGAATGAGATCGCAATAAGGTGTCGAGGGTCTTGGACATGCCCTGGGGTTGTTCCGTCAAAAATAGAAAAATCCGGCGGGATGAAGGGCTTTTCGGCCGGCCAAGTAAAAGGGGTCCGGATATTAATTTGTATTTTTAACCCACCAAATTGTTTCGATCATGAAAGAGGTCGTAGTCGTATCAGCCGTTCGAACCCCCATCGGCAGTTTCATGGGGGCCCTGTCTACCGTTCCCGCTCCGAAACTGGGGGCCGCAGCCATCAAGGGAGCCCTGGACAAGATCGGGCTCGACCCGGGTCTGGTAGACGAGGTATTCATGGGGCATGTGGTACAGGCAGGTGCCGGACAGGCGCCGGCCCGGCAGGCCGCCCTGTACGCCGGGCTCCCCGATACGGTGCCCTGCACTACGGTAAACAAGGTATGTGCCTCGGGCATGAAGGCCATCATGCAGGCCGCCCAGAGCATCTCCCTGGGGGACTGCTCCGTGGTCGTTGCCGGAGGCATGGAAAATATGAGCCTCATTCCGCATTACGCGCACCTGCGCACCGGCCAGAAATTCGGGCCGGCCACCCTCGAAGACGGCATGCAGCGCGACGGCCTGGTCGATGCCTACGACCAGCAGGCCATGGGTGTCTGCGCCGATGCCTGCGCCACCGAATACCGCTTTAGCCGGGAGGAGCAGGACAGCTACGCCATACAATCGTACCAGCGCTCGGCCGAAGCCTGGAAAAGCGGGGCCTTTGCCGAAGAAGTGGTGCCGGTTTCGGTACCTCAGCGTCGGGGCGAACCCCTGCTGGTACAGGAAGACGAGGAATACAGGAACGTGATCCTGGATAAGATCCCTTCCCTGCGCCCCGCCTTTACCAAAGACGGGACGGTTACCGCCGCCAACGCCTCTACCATCAACGACGGGGCGGCGGCCCTGGTGCTGATGAGCAGCGAAAAAGCGGCAGAGCTGAACCTGAAGCCCCTGGCCCGCATCCGGGGCTACGCCGACGCGGCCCAGGAACCGAAATGGTTTACCACGGCCCCGGCAAAAGCCCTGCCCCTGGCACTGGGCAAAGCCGGTCTGAAACTGGAAGACATCGATTATTTCGAATTCAACGAAGCCTTCAGCGTCGTGGGTCTGGCCAACATCAAGCTGCTCGGGCTATCCGATGCGGTGGTAAACGTCAACGGGGGGGCCGTTTCCCTGGGCCACCCGCTGGGTTGTTCCGGAGCGCGCATCACCGTTACCCTGCTCCATATCTTACACCAGCGGCAGGCCCGGCTCGGGGCGGCCGCCATCTGTAACGGGGGCGGAGGGGCTTCGGCCCTGGTGATCGAACGGCTATAACCCCTGCCGGTCCGGTATGCGATACGGTATATCCCCTTTAAGCCTGGTCCCGGTGTACGAGTCGCCCGACGCGGGGTCCCGGCTCGCCACCCAATTGCTGTACGGGGAGTGTTTCCGGATTCTGGAATCGCGCAAAGCCTGGCACCGGATACGCGTACAATTAGACGCCACCGAGGGCTGGGTGCGCGACGGGCAATTCGCGGAACTGGACAAAGACACCTTCGCACAGGCCACCCAGAACGGACCTTCGGGCAGTTCGGCCGACCTGATCGGGCACCTGTGTACGGAACAGGACCTGCTGATCCCGGTGCTTTTGGGAAGTGATGCCGCAAATGCGGATCTCCTGAAACACCGCTATGAAGGCGAGGTCTTCCCGGCGGAAGCCGCCAAGGATCGGATCGTGTCTACCGCCCTGCTCTACCTGAACAGCCCCGAGATGGAAGGGGGCCGCTCCCCCTTTGGCATCGATGCGGCCGGTTTCACCCAAATGGTATACAAATGCTGCGGATTCAGCCTCCAGCGTACCCCGGCCGGGCAGGCCACCCAGGGTACGGCCCTGAGCTTTATCGAGGAGAGCAGCCCCGGCGACCTGGCCTTTTTCGACGGGCCCGACGGCACCATCACCCACGTGGGCATCATCATGCCGGATAACTACCTCATCCACGCCTTTGGCCAGGTGCGCATCGACCGCATCGACCACACCGGCATCTTCAACGCCGAACGCAAGCGCTACACCCACTCCCTGCGGGTGCTCAAGCAAATCCCGTAAACAAAAAAACCCCGACCTTTCGGTCAGGGTCTTTCCGGTTAAGGTGCCGGGTTATTCCCCCAGCAGTTTCTTGATCCGCATAAATTCCTCGGTATTGCCAAGGGCGCCGTATATGTTCTTCAGCTGGGTGAGGATGCCCTGGTTGTCGGGATTGGTCTTCAGGGCCTCTTCCAGTACGTTGGCACCCTGTACGAAGAATGCGTCTTTCTGGGCTTTCAGCTCGTCGTAGCGGGCTATATCGGCACGGGAGCTGCCCAGGCTGTTCATCTCGTCGATCAGGGAGTTGCCCTCGTTCACATAAGTAGTGGAAAGGTTCAGCTGGGCATTCACATAGCCCGGGTTGATCTCGATGGCCTTCATGTAGGCGGCGCGGGCTTCTTCCACATTGCCCTGTTCCATATTGATCACGCCGATGTTGTAATGCAGGTCGGCATTGTCGGGTTCCATCCGGGCCGCCTCGCCCATCAATTCCTTGAATTTATCCTTGTCGCCCAGCTGATAGTGCAGGTTCGCCTCGTTGAGCACCAGGTTCACGTCGTCCGGATTGTCGGCGCGGGCGTCCTTAAAGGCAGCAAGTGCCTCCTCGTTCCGGCCGAGCTGGGTGTATATCAGCGCGATATTCTTGACGATCTCAGCTTTCTTGGAGGGTTGCATTTCGTCTACCGGGTTGGCGTAAGCCCCCGATTTGACCATCAGGTCGCGCTGTACCTGGTTCATCTCCTCCACTTCTCCGGTTTCCACGTTGGTGGCCTTGTAGACCATCGAACTGCCGTCGTACCCGACGTCTTTCAGCTCGTGGTAATAGCCCAGGGCTTTCTCGTAATGCCCCCCGTTCACGGCGCTGCTGGCGGCGTAATAGAGGTATACGGTATCGGATGGGCTCAGCTGGTAGCTCAGGTACAGCTTCTCTGCCGCCGATTCGAAATTCTGCTGGCTGTTGTCGTCCACAGCCGAGTTCACCAGGTCGGCAGACAGCTTGCGCAGCCACTGCTGGTTCTCGTCCGTATAGCGGGTCTTGCCACTCTGCTCCTCAATGGCAATCGACTTCTTGAAGGCGTCGGCTGCCGGAGCAAAGGCGGTGTTGTCGCCTTTCTCGGCCTTGTCGGTATAGGCCTTGCCAAGCAAATAATAATACTGGGCCTGGGTGCGGTCATCGGCAGAGGCAATAAGCCCGCTGGCGCCTTCTAGGGTCGCTATGGCAGAGGCCGCATCGCCTCCCTTGAGGGCTTTCTCGGCTTCCTTTATCTCGTCCTTCTGTGTGAAACCGACGGCCCCGGTAAGCAGGGCGGCCAGTACGATAATCTGGGTTTTCATGTAGTGTTTATTTTGATATACGTAATTAACTACTCTTGGGATTCTGCCTGGTCTGTATCAAGAGCCGTGCCATCTTCGTCGGGGCGTACCTCCAGGTCGCGGATATCGGCCTCTTCCAGGTTGTCTTCCTCCCGCATTACCTTGGCCACGGCAGCGATGGAATCGTTGCCTTTCAGGTTGATCAGGCGTACCCCCTGGGTGGCCCTGCCCATGGTGCGGATGTCTTCCATGCTCATGCGGATGGCGATGCCCGATTTATTGATGATCATCAGGTCGTCCGAATCGCTCACGTTCTTGATGGCAACCAGCCCGCCGGTCTTTTCGGAAATGGAAATGGTCTTTACCCCCTTGCCGCCCCGGTTGGTGATCCGG